>CAZQMT010000015.1:0-4920 GCA_964594555.1 uncultured Vicinamibacterales bacterium | reverse complement strand
TAACGAAGAAAGATTTATGATTTATGGATCTGGCGTAGCTCAAGAAATGCAACTAACGCGTGCCGATCGTGAAGCTGGAGTTGTCCATATGTCAGAATTAATGACGGCATCTGGATTAACGTCGGTGCATCAGGCAGGCGGTGACAGAGATTTGCTCGTGGCCCTGCAAGATGCATACGCTTCGGATGATCTTAGATTTCGAATGTACTTTTTTCCCGATGGAAAGGATGAGATTTTTAGTGCACTGAAAATCGCTGGTATTAGGACTGGATTTGGAAATGAATGGTTACGCATCGGAGCTGTTAAGTTTGGCGCAGATGGTTCAGCTTCTGGACGAACGATGTATATGAAGACTCCTTACGTCGGGAGACCCAATGACTATGGGATTCTTACGATGTCTCAAGAAGAAATATATGAGGTCGTCGATGATGCCCACCGGCATGGTTTCCAGATCGGAATCCACGCCAATGGAGATGCGACGATAGAGTACGTATTAAATGCCTACGAACGTACGCTGGAGCAGTCGCCCCGAGAAGATCCGCGTCATAGATTGGAGCACTGTTCGCTAGTCAATCCTGAGTTGCTTAAACGTATTAAGGCGAGTGGTGCAATTCCGACGCCGTTTTGGACGTATTGTCATTATCACGGGAATAAGTGGGTCGAATATGGCGAGGAAAAAATGAAATGGATGTTTGCCCACCGGTCTTTCCTGGACTACGGAATTTCTGTAGCTGGAGCTTCGGACTATACGCCTGGCCCGTACGAACCTTTGATCGCGATTCAGAGCATGGTAACTCGAAAAGATACCGAGGGCCGTGTTTGGGGGCCGAAGCAACGCGTCACAGTGCATGAAGCTGTTAGGATTGGTACGATAAATGGTGCGTACGCTTCTTTCGAGGAGACTATAAAAGGCTCGATCACGGTGGGGAAACTAGCAGATTTTGTAATTTTTGCTGATGATCCGCATGATGTCGATCCCGATCAGATCAAGAATATTCCTGTTATACGAACAGTCGTTGGTGGAAGGACAATGTACGAAGCCTGAGAGTTCTATGTGTTGGTCTACCTGCCACCCAAGAGTGCTTGGCACATCGATTAATTAAATTGTTTGTGTGATCTTTCTCGTTATTTCAGTGTTGGAATAGTGCTTGGACAGGAAATTTTTACCTAAAGCTAATGATCCGACTGGAAAAAGTCTCGAAACTCTATGGCAGTGTCATGGCTGTCGATGATCTTTCGTTGACAGTACGAAAGAGTGAGTTACTTGTGGTGCTTGGGGGCTCGGGATCTGGTAAGACAACAACTCTCAAAATGATTAATCGGCTTGTTGAACCATCAGAGGGAGCTATATGTTTGGATGGGAAAGACATTTCGAAAGTTGAGCCACATGAGCTTCGGAGACATATTGGTTATGTCTTCCAACAGGTTGGTCTGTTTCCGCACATGAGTGTTAGTGAAAATATGACGATTACTTTACAGTTGCTTGGCTGGAGTGCTGTACGTATTAAGACACGTATCGAGGAGTTGCTCGCCCTTGTCGAACTTGAGCCAAGTATGCTTAATCGGATGCCGTCTGAGCTGTCAGGTGGTCAACAGCAACGTGTCGGTGTAGCGCGCGCTTTGGCAGCTGAGCCGACTGTGATGTTGCTAGATGAACCCTTTGGTGCGCTTGATCCGTTGACTCGAGGACGTCTTCAAGAGTCCTTCGCGAAGATTCGTCGACGGTTAGGTTTGACTTCAATTCTTGTTAGCCATGACATGGTTGAAGCTTTGCTGCTTGGCGACAGAATTGCGGTAATGGACAGAGGTCGACTTGTTCAGATTGGAACGCCGCATGAATTGGTTCATTGTCCGGCTTCAGGCTATGTTAAACAGTTGATGCATACACCACGACGACAGGCGAAGGCAGTTGATGATCTCCTGCTTGATGATGGGGATGTTAGTGATAAGTTTTCGTAATGATGGATCAACTTACGTTACTCCCGAGTTATCTCACAGCGCATCTCCAGCTTACGTTGATTGCATTATTTTTTAGTGTTGCGATTAGCCTGCCCCTCGGAATTCTTTCGACGCGTGTGACTTGGCTTGAAGCTCCTGTTTTAAGTGTAGCCGGTGTGATTCAAACGATTCCGAGCCTTGCGCTGTTGGCTGTAATGGTTCCACTTCTGGCCACGCTACATCTGCAGAGCATCGGTTTTCTCCCTGCGATTATCGGTCTCACTTTGTATGGTGTCCTGCCGATTTTGCGTAACACCGTTACGGGGATTTCTGGTGTTGCCCCAGAACTTGTTGAAGCGGCACGCGGCGTTGGAATGACGCCCAATCAGAGATTGATAAACGTTGAACTTCCACTCAGTATGCCAGTCATTGTCGCTGGTATCAGAACGGCAACTGTTTGGATCGTTGGAATTGCGACGTTGTCGACTCCCATAGGTGCTACGAGTTTAGGAAATTACATCTTTAGTGGTTTGCAGACGAGAAACTTCAAGGCGGTTCTTGTCGGGTCACTGGCAGCCGCTGGGCTGGCTTTGTTACTCGATAGTCTCGTAAGGATGCTCGAAATTGCAATTAGGGAACGTCGACGAGTTCTCGGCAGAATTGTTTTCGGAGTTTTTTTCGTACTCTATGTCTATACAGGGATCTCCTTGGCGCAGAGTTCTTTTTTATTAGGTAAGACAGGAGTTATTACAATTGGGTCCAAAACCTTTACTGAGCAATATATTCTCAGCTCCATTATTAGCAGGTGCATCGAAAGTGAGACGGAGCATGAAACGCGCTTATTACAGTCGTTGGGATCGACCGTGGCGTTCGATGCGCTTCGTTCTGGTGACATAGATATGTACGTTGATTACTCCGGAACTGTGTGGGCAACAATTATGCAGAGAGGCTCTGTGCCGGAAGACAGGAATGAAGTATTACGTGAGGTTACGAGCTTCCTTCGAAATGAGCACAAAATCACTGTGATAGGTGCGCTTGGGTTTGAAAACACTTATGCGTTGGCGGTTTCTGAGAGCGATGGAAAGCGTCTTCAGTTAAGAGAGATCAGTGATTTAGTTCCGTACGCGCAGAGAATGCTAATTGGTGGTGACTATGAATTCTTTGCTCGGCCAGAATGGCAAGCGATTCAGAAGAATTACGGGATAGGGTTTAAGGAGAGTCTTATGATGGATTCTTCACTAATGTATCAAGCGGTAGATCAAGGCGATGTCGATATTATTAGTGCATTCTCAACTGATGGAAGAATTAGATCGTTCGATCTGCGGATGCTTAAAGACGATCGACTGGCGATTCCGCCTTATGACGCTATTTTACTTGTGGGTGAGATGGCGATGAGAGATTATCCAGCAGCTGTTGCCTCGATAAACGCTCTTGTTAATGCTATTGACGTGGATCAAATGAGGCGAATGAATTTCTCTGTTGATGAGGGTGGTAAGACGCCTGAGCAGGTCGCCGATCAGTTTATAAAAACTCTTTCCCAGCCCGAGGCACTTAATTAGCGTGTCAGGCATTGCTGATTCTGAAGATAGAAACGCTCTCCATAGATTGTGGAGCTTGGGATTTGTTCTTTTGGTGGTTTTTATCTCGTTCGCAGGCCTAGATCCACGAGTGACACCACTTCGTGTTTTTTTTCTTATCTGTATAGCGCTTGTTGTGTATGCCTCAGCCATCTGGACGGTTGCGCGGGCGAATTTTCAGACACGGCGAGGGCTAGCAGTATGCCTTGTTTTAGCCGCACTTTGGCGCATACCGCTACTGGTCACAGCACCAGAGCTGTCTGATGATGTCTATCGCTACATCTGGGACGGCCGTCTACAAAAGATGGGTATAGATCCGTATAGTTCTTCTCCAAGTGAGCTGGAGCTTCAGGGTTTTCACACCCCCACGACTAGGCTCACCAACAATCCTGATTTGCCAACGATTTATCCTCCAGGTGCTCAGGTTTTTTTTCGCATCGTAACCATGCTTAGTGAAGATGTTTTTGCTATGAAATTTGCACTTGCGATTTGTGAGATAGCAACTGCTTGGCTTCTTCTTAAATGGTTGGCTTTAGCAGGAAAGAGTCCTTGGTGGGTGTTAGTTTTTGTTTGGAATCCGCTCACCAGTATCGAGATCTCCGGTGGAGGACATATCGATGCACTGGGGATGCTTCTTATAATGGCGTCGGCATTATGGTTGAGACAAGGACGTTCGCTTCCGGCCGTCCTTGCGTTTGCATTTTCGATAACAGTGAAATTTCTCCCGCTAGTGCTTATCCCAATATTTTGGCGTCGTGTAAAAATTAGAGATGTAGTCTTTGCGGGACTTCTGATTGTTGCTCTTTACGCACCGTTTTTGTCGCAGGATTTTCAATTTCCACTTGGATCACTTGCTGATTACTTAGAAAAATGGCGTTTTAATGGGCCGCTATTCGGTCTACTTGAAAACATGCTCGGCGCCCTTATAAGTGTTAGAAGCATGGTCGTTCTCGTTGTGATTACTGGATTCATGACGGCGTTGTGGGCGCGTGCACGTTTGTCTCTTTCGTCTCCATCGGCATGGGCTTGGCCGATGGCAGCGGTGCTACTCGCTATGCCGACTGTTTATCCATGGTATTTGTTATGGTTGGCGCCGTTTTTGACGACAGCTGGAACTTTTCCTTTGGCCGTGTGGAGTGCCACTGTGCTGTTAACCTATATCGTCTGGTATTTCGTTTCTCTCGGAGCAGAATGGAGCTTGCCATCTTGGGTTTTTGTCATTGAGTATGGTGCAGTTATTCTTGCGCTCGTTTTGTCGTGGAAAACGAGTTTTCGTGTTAAGCGAGATCGAATAATAGCAGGAGTTTTATGAAGCAAGAATATTCTTCTGTGGCTGTCATCATTCCTGCTCTGAATGAGGAAGACGCGATTGTTGAAGTACTGAATCATTTGCCGTTGCCAATGG
>CAZQMT010000014.1:22185-28407 GCA_964594555.1 uncultured Vicinamibacterales bacterium | reverse complement strand
TGCGGACGTCGTAATTCACCACTGCCACGTAAGAATGGGCCGGTAATCCCGTAAGAAACAGCCTCATCACCAGAAATCACACCGGTCCCAGACATCCGATCCACAAAAATACGATTACGTGTCAGCAACGAATGTGTCTCAGCAACCACTTTGCGCGTTTCATCCAAAGCCTTACGACACGCTTGATCAAATTCATCGGGTAAATCTGCTTTAACACCACCAACTCGACAGTAGGACACGGTCAGTCGTGCACCAGTCACCATCTCAACAAGCTCCCACAAATATTCCCTCGCCTTGATCAGATAGAGAAAAACAGTGAACGCCCCCAACTCCATGGCACTTGCTCCCACACAGGTAAGGTGATCAGAGATTCGAGAAATTTCTGAAAGAATCACCCGAATATATTCACAACGTTTCGGCACTGCAATACCTAGAGCCTTCTCTATAGTCATGCAGTAACCCATATTATTAATAAGAGGAGAAACGTAATTAAGGCGGTCGGTATAAGGCATGACACCGTTGTAGTCTACGGTCTCTGCCATCTTCTCAAAGCCTCTGTGCAGATAGCCAATTTCAACATCAGCACCCACAATCTGTTCCCCATCAAGCCTAGTAACAATGCGGATAATCCCGTGCATCGCTGGATGCGCCGGACCAACATTGAGAAGCATTTCTCGTGTCTCTGGTTCCCGAGAAACGTCATTGTTCGTTTCAGGTAAAGACGAATTATCCATTAGAAAAAATACCGATCTTTAAAAATCATATCCGGGCCTTTAATTAACAGGCCCCACCAAGGGCTGTCGCTTATTAACTGGATAATCCTTGCGCAGCGGATGTCCAACAAAATCTTCGTACATCAGAATACGTTTTAAATTAGGGTGCCCACGAAAACGTATGCCGAACATGTCCCATACCTCTCGCTCAAGCCAATCCGCACCAGCCCACAAGGACGTTACGGAATCAACCTCTGCATCAGCTTCACTAACTGGAACCTCCAACCTAAGCCGGTGCTTAAGCGAAAGTGAAAAAAAATGATAAACAATTAGAAAACGTGTGTCTGGAGGACCGGGCCAAGGATCTTCGTCTGGAATCTCCTGGGCGGGACGCGCCGTCACCCCAGAAGGAGTAAAAAATGCCGCCTGCGATTGTGAACCGAATGAAGAAAAATCAACAGCCGTCAGGTCCACCAAGAGGTTCATTTGGAAAGCCCGATCATCCTTAAGTGCCCGAGCAATGTCGAGGAGACATTCCGAACGAACGAGCACGGTCTCATCGCCTCGATAAACGTGCGAAGCCTGAATAGCATCAGGGAATTTTTGTTTAACAGTCTGAATCAGTGAAGTAATACTCATGGAACCATTTCCGGCCTTGTCTCAGGAGATGGACGCTGGCCACTCGTATGTTGATCCTGCATCTTTTTTTGAAGCTTAATTAAACCATCAAGAACATACTCCGGACGAGGCGGACAACCCGGAATATAGATGTCCACAGGAATAAGCGTATCGATCCCCATGACAGTAGCGTAATTGTCGTAGAACCCACCCGTACAAGTACACACCCCGAATGCGACAACCCACTTCGGTTCAGCCATCTGCTCATGAATCCTCTTAAGCACTGGTGCAATCTTGTGGCTAATCGTACCGACAACGAACAGCACATCAGCCTGACGTGGGGAGAACCTCGGCAAACCTGCACCGAAACGATCGACATCGTAATGAGAACAAGCCGTCGCCATATACTCCATACCACAACACGCTGTCACGAATGGATATTGGAATATCGAGTATTTTCTTGCCCAGCCAATAGCCTCTTCGATCCGAGTTGTCATAAATCCCGCATGTTCACTACCAGTCATTGCCACTCCAAAGCCCCATTATCCCAGGCATAGAAGAACCCCACCATTAAGACACCCAAAAAGACAAACATCTGTGCTAAGCCCAAGATGCCGAGTCCACGATACACAACGGCCCATGGGTATAGAAAAACAAGCTCTACGTCAAACAAAATAAAAAGAATCGCTGGCAAATAAAACTTAATCGACAGGCGACCGATCGGGAGTCCAAAAGGAACTTCCCCACACTCAAACGGCTCGAGTTTTACTTTCGTTGGATTACTCGGCCCCAGCACAGACGACAAAAAGACAAATGCTCCAGCGAGCGTCGCTGCCATGGCAAAGAAAATCACAACACCTACGTACTCAGTCACAATTCAGAAATCCCACTCTCTATTCCTACGTTAATTTCAATGAACCTTAAAGGACATTTCGTCGACACAACTATGGTGACACTGCCCACATCACAAAACTATCAGGGAAAATCCCACCAACGACAGTGACAAACGCTGCAACCGCAAGCGCCGCCGACACACCGACAGGAAAGCGCACAGATGTAGTTTCCGTTGGCTCGTTCATATACATGAGAACAACCACTCGTAAATAGAAAAAAGCTGAAACCACACTAAAAACGACGGCCAAGACCGCTAACACGACATGGCCCGTTTGTACAGCACTTTGAATCACACCAAAATTCACCATAAATCCAGACGTCAACGGAATCCCAGTCAAAGAAAGCAAGAAAAGAAACATGAGCGAAGCGACACCCGGTGCACGCGCAGCCAGTCCACGATAGCCTACCAGATCCTCACCGCGTGGACCCAACCCAACAACAACACCAAAAGCCCCAAGAGTCATAAAGGCATAAAAGAAAGCATAGGACATCGTCGCCACAACTCCCTCAGAAGTCCCAGCAATTAATCCGAGAAGGACATAGCCAATATGAGCGATGGAAGAATAAGCCAACAAACGCTTCATGTTAGATTGAGACAAAGCAAGAATGCTACCGACAATAATAGACAGAGCTGCCAATACCACCATGATGTCCGTCCAGACATGCTGGTCAGGATTGAATGTAACCTGGCAAACTCGTCCTAGAGCAGCAACCCCAGCCGCCTTGGACCCAGCATCTAGAAATGCTGCAACTGGAGTACTCGCCCCCTGGTAGGCATCCGGAGCCCAAGTATGAAAAGGCACGGCCGCAACTTTGAAAGCGAGACCTACTCCCACCAAAACCATGCCGACAAGTAGCAGTGGCTGCTGATCCAAGCTCCGCTCAGACACTGCAGAAGCGATGGCAGAAAAACTTGTCTCCCCCGTCACGCCATAGGAGAGGCTTATTCCATAAAGCATCAGCACCGACGCGAGTGAACCCAATAAAAAATATTTAATGGCTGCCTCATTCGACGCAGACCTATCACGCGTAATTCCAACCAAAATATAAGAACATAGTGTCATCAACTCGAGACCAAGATAGAGTGTTAGAAGATCCAACGCTGCCGCTGAAAGCATCATCCCAGTCGAAGCTAATAGAAGCAGAGCATGATACTCCCCAGGCCGAACACCTTCTCCATCGAAATATCTCGTCGAGAGCAGTGCTACCAAAGCTAAATTCGCAGCAAAAATTACTTGGAAGAATCTCGCATAACTATCACCGGCAATTGTGCCGCCGAAGCCAGTCTCTGGACCATACGATGAGAACGCCCACCCTAAAACCACGGAGGCAACCGCCGCAAAAATCACACAGGTTACCGCAGTTCCGGCACACTGAATTCGACGCGTCGTAAGAATCAACAACAACGCCATGACGACAAGGACAATTTCAGGGATGAGAAGGTATAGATCTATCACAAACGCCCCACAGACTCACCTGCTGCAGACACTCCCAGCAAGAGCTGTTCTACGGACACCCTTAGGAAACTCAGTACTAGTTCAGGATAGAGGCCAATGACGACAGCAAGCACCGCCAAAGGAGCTAACGTGATCATCTCGCGTAAGTTAAGCTCCAGGCTCAGGCCACGTAGTCCTGGATTAGGTTCCCCCATTGCCACCCGATAAAAAAGCCACAAAAGATACGTAGTCCCTAAAGCCACTCCCCAAACCGCCATTACTCCAAGCCACGACCACACCTGGAAAGCACCACTAATGATGAGAAACTCTCCGACGAACGCGTTCAAGCCTGGAAATCCAGTAGCCGCCAAAGAAAAAAGAGCTAAGAAAACAGAGTAAATCGGTGCAAGTCGAAAAAGTCCTCCATAGGCAATAATCTCACGAGTATGGGTACGTTCATAGATCATCCCGATACAAAGGAAAAGCCCTCCCGTCAGAATGCCATGGTTAATCATTTGAAGAATCGCGCCCTCAAGACCACTGGAGTTAAGCGTAAAGATCCCTAAAGTCACGAAACCCATATGACTCACACTCGAGTACGCAATAAGACGCTTAATATCCGTCTGAGCCAGAGTCACATACGCACCGTATACGATGGCAACCGCAGACAGTATCAGCATCGGCGTGAGAAAAAATTGCAGGGCACCAGAAAAAATGGGCAAAGAAATTCGCAAGAAACCATAGGCACCCATCTTCAAAAGAATTCCAGCTAAGATCACGCTCCCGGCTGTCGGCGCCTCAGTATGAGCATCAGGAAGCCACGTATGTACAGGAAACATTGGAACTTTGACTGCAAACGCCGCCAGAAAAGCGATAAAGAGCCAGACCTGAAGCTCTAAGCTAAGTGTCGTGTCAGCGAGCGCCCTAAAATCCAGGGTGCCACCTACATAAAGTAGCGCAATCATGCCAACAAGCATCAACACGCTGCCAGCCAAGGTAAATAACAAAAACTTCAGCGCAGCATAGACACGCTTCTCTCCTCCCCATACACCAATGAGAAGAAATATCGGGACAATCATTAGTTCCCAAAAAACGAAGAAAAGAAAAAGATTGGTTGCCGCAAACAATCCGATCATTGCCGTCTCGGCCACAAGCAACGCCGCATAAAACTCACGCAAGCGTTTTTGAACCGCAGTCCAAGAGGCGCTTACACACAACACACTCATCAGAACAGAGAGAAAAATGAACGGAAGGCTAATACCATCAACGCCCATCCCATAAGTCACATTCCAAGACGTGATCCAGGGCTGAACTTCAACAAATTGAAGCGCGCTCGAGGTTTTGTCAAAGTTTAGATAAAGCGGAACAGAAACAAATAGAGTCGCCAGGGTTGTACCTAGAGCTATAACCCTCGCCCACCGCTCACTTAACAAGAGAACAGCAATCGCCCCAACCAACGGCAGAAAGGTCGTTACAGTAAGAATTGGGTACATAACTACAAACCAAAAACCACAAACGCAACAGCAACTAAAACACCGACCGCCATAGCCAACCCATAATGCTGAGCATGTCCACTCACGGTAGTTTTCAAGCGCTCACTTAAAACTTGAACCAATCGCCCCAAGCCAACCGCAGCAGCATCAATCACCCGAGCATCAATTTCTCTTAAAGGAACGGCCATCCCCATCACCGGACGTCGCATAACAAACTCATAAGCTTGTCCGAAAATTCTTTCCAAACGCACGAGGCCCTCTTGAATTGGAGATAGCACCGCAGTCAAGCCTCGGCGATAAAACCAATCTGTATCCAGGCTGACGGTCGGCTCTGGATCCAAGTGCTTCAGTAGCAGGAAAAACCCCAGTGCCGTGAACGCCAATAGTCCCAGTGTAGATATAACATGACGCACAGTGTACGGAGCGTAGTCCACTAAATACGGTAGGTGCGAATACAAAAGCGCAGGAAAAATGCCTATAAAGATGCATGCCAGCGCTGCCAACCCCATAGCTGCCAACATATTTGTAGGGGGCTCTTTACCTCTCATAGTGTCATCCGACTTACCGAAAAACATGTAGTACGGCAGCTTTAAACCAGTGTGCAGAAACGTTCCAGCTGAAGCCAAGGTAAGCACAAGGAATATTCCGCCCAGGTGAGACTCAGCCGCTGCCGACAAAACCATCGACTTGCTCACAAAACCACTAAAGAGTGGAACCGCTGAAATTGCAAAGGCTCCGACCATATAAAGTCCAAGAGTAAGGGGCATCGTTTTATAAAGCCCACCCATTTCTGTCAGCTTACGTAAACCCGTAACCTGAAGCACAGCCCCCGCTCCCATAAAGAGAAGCCCCTTATAAAGGATGTGCGCGAAAGCGTGAGCAGCTGCACCGTTTAGGGCCAATTCCGTGCCGATGCCCACACCACAAACCATGTACCCGACCTGGCTAATAATGTGGTATGCAAGTAATCGACGGGCATCGTTTTCGAGAACAGCGTAAACCACCCCATACACCGCCATACCGGCACCCCACCATATAAGGATGTCCGTACCAGCAAATCCACGGATC
>CAZQMT010000014.1:15824-22175 GCA_964594555.1 uncultured Vicinamibacterales bacterium | reverse complement strand
GCATAGACAGCAGCCTTTGTAGTAAAGGCAGTCAAAAACACTGCGCCCGTAGCAGTAGCTTCTGCGTAAGCATCAGGAAGCCAGGCCCCCAGCGGCGGCACCGCCGCGTTAAGGAGAAAGGCCAAAAGAATTAGCGTAAAGGCAATACTTCCAACATGAGGAGACATATCCACAAACGAAAGTGATCCAGTCTCTGACCAGTAGAATAAAATTCCCGCCAGAAGACATACTCCTCCGAACAGATGCACCAGCACATATCGACTTCCAGCAGAAACCGCATCCGGTTGACGACGTAACCAAACCATCAACGCAGCCGACAGCGCCATTAACTCAAAAAACACAAACAGGGAAAGAAAATCTCCAGCGAAGGTGACCCCAAGTGCTCCACCTGCATAAACCAGACTCGTTATGTGCTGAGCATCATCATCCACGTGAAGCGCATAGACCATGCCCAGAAGCGACAAAAAAGAAAAAACGTAGGAGAACACTAGACTCAGTCGATCTACTCGACCGAAAACAAGTTCTTGATGCAAGAACTGGAACACTCCGTAAGTACCTGGTTCCATAAGAAGACAAATAACAAGCGCCACAGACGGCAAAGCCACCATGACGAAACGTTTGCTAGTACCGCTAAGCAGCGGCAGGCTCCATGCGCCAGCAATTAAAACGAAACCAGGGTGCACCCACTCAAGAGTCATAGTGGTCCTCACGCCGCATAAGCCATAACTTCCCTAAAAGCTTCGACACCACAATAATCACCACACAAGAGACCAATCCATAGAGAGAGCCCCAGGCGGGAAAATCCTCGTACCAAAAATGAGCAGGGTCCATTTCAACAAAGTAAGGCCCGAGAATCTCACCAACAGCAATCAAGGCCAGTGCCGTATAAAACCAGCGCTTTATTCGCGTCACCCCAGAGGGATCCGACAATTGCCTTTCAAGAAACCTCATCGCGTCACCTGCTCAGCGAGATTAAGAACAAAATTTGGATATACGCCAAGTAAAAAACTAGACAGAGCGGTGACAACCAAAGGCACAACCATCCAAGGAACTTCGATCACTTCGCTTTGGTCGTGTTTAGGCGGTTCTTCAAAATAGGCTTTATAAATAATTGGCCCGAGGTAAGCGGCACTAAGCAACGAGCTAACCAATAAAACACAAAGTAAAGGCACACTACCGCGTTCTACTGCACCAAGGGCAAGATGCCATTTCGAGATGAAACCTGATGCCGGAGGGATACCTATTAAACTCACCGAAGCAATCGCAAAAGCAGCCATGGTCCAGGGCATCCTCTTCGCCAGCCCAGAAATCTGGCTGATTTCTGTTTTGTGTGCCGACACGTAAATCGATCCCGCACACAAAAAGAGAGTAATCTTGGTCACTGCGTGGTTTGTAATATGGACAATTCCACCCAACACCCCACTCGTAGTCAAAAGTGCAGCTCCTAAAACAATATAGGAAAGCTGACTGATCGTTGAAAATGCCAGTCGCGCTTTCAAGTTATCCTGGCGAAGTGCCATAAACGAGGCAGAAAGAATCGTCACCGACGCAACGCCCACCGCCAAGGTATCCGCACCGAGATGCCTCATAGCATCCTGACCAAAAACAAACAAGAAGACCCTAAGGGTCGCGAACACACCTGTTTTGACCACAGCAACAGCATGCAAAAGCGCACTAACTGGCGTCGGAGCTACCATCGCAGCGGGAAGCCAACTATGGAATGGCACCAAAGCATTTTTAGCAAAGCCAAACAGAAATAGAACAAAAATGACGTAAAGCAGCGTAGGCTCAGCTGTCAACTGTGCAACCGAAAAAATCCCACCTTTATGGAAGTCAAGGTCTCCCGTTATGTTGTATGTCAAGATAATCGCTGCGATCAGAAATACCTTCGCTGCGCCGAGAAGATAGATGACATATTTCCGAGCCCCAGACTTAGCCTCTTCGGTCTCCTTATGTCCTACCAAGGGGTAGGTAGCCAAGGTTAAGGCCTCATAAAACAGAAACAATGTAAATAAATTTGCGGCAAATGCCACTCCCATTGTGGCGGACAAAGCCAAGGCGAAACATGTAAAGTAGCGCGTCTGAGCATGCTCTTTGAGAGAACGCATGTAGCCGATTGAATAGAAGGAAGTTACAATCCAAAGGAGTGATGCACCCAGAGCAAACAGCAAGCCAAAAGCATCCACTCGTAGTGCGAACTCAACACCAGGCAAGATCCGAAACAGCTCGTATTCTAAACTTCTACCGGCGTAGATTTCTGGGATCATGGAGGCGATTAGAACCACCATTAGCACTCCAGCCGCAATAGACCAGAACTCCCTCAAATTGGCTCTTCGCTCTCCAGTACGAACAACCAGGAGGGCGCCAAGGACCGCCACAAGAATCACTAATAGAGGTTTAACGGAGAACGAAACTGCAGAATCCATGCCTTACGTCACCACTTAAGCTGAGTCAAATCCTCCACGCTGACGCGAGGTCTTGCTCGACTTAGCGCCATTATCAGGCCAAGTCCGACTGCAACCTCAGCTGCTGCGACAGCTATTACAAAAAGAGCCAAAATCTGCCCCTTTGGATTTTGTAAGTATTGGCTGAAGCCGGCAAGACTCACGTTAACTGCATTAAGCATAATCTCAATTGAAACAAGCATTAGAATGATGTTACGCCGGGAGAGAAAACCGACTAGACCGATCCCAAAAAGGACTGCACTAAGCACTAGACAGCCATTCACAAGCATGCTCAGGACTCCGTCTTCTTCCGGGCAACAGCAACTGCCCCAACAATAGCTGCAAGCAAAACAAGAGAGACAATTTCGAACGGCAAGGTAAACTCAGTGAATAGTGCCGTTCCAACAACTGACAAATTCCCTGCCGTGGCCTGATTAGTAACTTCAGATTTCACAACTGGCATCAGCTCGAGACTCGCGGCGTACCAAGCCAATGCGACGAAGACCACTCCTATAGCGACTGCCAATCGCCAGTATTCGTTAAATCGTAACCCTTTCACCTCACTTGGCAAGTCAAGTAGCATGAGAAAAAAGAGATAGAACACCAATATGGCGCCGGCGTAAACAATAACTTGCACAACCGCCAGAAACTCGGCTCCAACAATGAGGAAAACACCAGCAACGTGTAGAAAGAGGGCGAGGACCCAGAGAATGCTGTGGACAGGATTCCTGCGTGTTACAGCCAAAATCGCACTCGCGACACTGGCCGCCGCTAGATAGTAGAAAGCGATTTGTACCAAGGGACTCGCCACATTCGAAGATGAACCGAGAGCTCAAAGACCGTCATGTATTCGATGAGAATGCGGAAAAAATCACTCCAACAGCCGACTCATAATGAAGCCCCGAAAAAACTCGCGCAGGACACAAACCGCGAGCACCGGTTCGCATTGTAGCATAAGGACGTTCCGCTAATTTCCATTGGCTCTGAGAAAGCCTCCGAATCGTCAGTAACAATCGGCATCTAACCGTTCCATAGAACAACCCTTATCCAACTAAAGCAGTAAACCACCAGGCCCTCTCCACCCCTAAAACAACAATATCTAATGAGCCGTCCTCCTTATAAAACAAAAGCATTCTGACACCACGACTAGTAAGCCTATGTTATTAGAAATCATTGAGACGAGGCACTCGGGCTGTATAATTAGCTGGCAGGGTTCAGAATTCGGATACCAGATCTCCGGTAGATGGGAAAATTAACTACAAGTACTGGACGGAGTAAGACTAAGAATGACCAACTTAAAAGCAACTAGCCTCGTCGTAGCTACGCTTCTCTCTGGGGCCACACTGACGCTGGCCGAAGTCCAATCACCCACGTCAGAAACATCATCTCCATCTAAAAACCCATCTCTGCAAGAACCGTCAGCACCAGCTGCTAAACCCGTACCGCTGGAACTGCCTGAAGTAGTAGCTCGAGTCAATGACGAAGATGTTAAACGAGAAGAATTTGAGCGCGCAGTACACGACATCGAAATGCAGACCGGGGGCGCCGTGCTCCATAGTGAACGGGATGCCGTCTATCGACAAGTACTTGAGCGCCTGATCAGCTATCACCTACTGGCTCAAGAATCCAAGAACCGTCAGATCGTAGTTTCTCCCACAGAGGTACAACAACGCTTGGCACGAATTCGACTTCAGTATCAAACCGAAGAATCCTTTCAGCAAGCCTTAACCGAACGAAAAATCACCTTTGATGAATTACGGAACGAAACACTAGTCGACATGCAAATCGCCAAGATGGTTGAAGACGAAGTTTCAGGTCTCATAGCGGTCAGCGACAAAACCGTCGAAGACTTCTATATTCAAAATGCTGAGGAATTCAGAAAGGCTGAGACCGTTCAAGTAAGTCACATTCTGATTCGCGTCGACCAGAACGCCGACGAGCAAACAAGGCAACAACAGCGCACAGTCTGTGAAGTCCTATTACGAAGACTAGGCAATGGAGAGAACTTTGCCACATTGGCAAGCCAGTACTCCCATGACGTCAGCGGAAAAAATGGCGGCAACCTCGGTTTCGTTTCTAAGGGAGAACTGGTCCCATCAATCGAAAAAGTAGCTTTCGCATTAGCACCGGGAGAACTAAGTGGAATCGTAGAATCACCTTTCGGCTTCCATATCATCAGAGGAGGAGAGAAACATCTGGCTCGAACTGTCCCTTTTGATGAAGCACAACCCACAATTCGAGGTTTTCTCGAAGAACGGGTTCGTCAAGAGAAGACCGACACCTTTATTGAACAACTCAAGGTGACAGCCGAAATAGAAATTCTCTTCTAAATCTCAAATTAAATCGACAATGAATCAGGAAGTCTTCATCGCTGTTGCAAACGCTATCCACCGAGGTGAACCTGCAGCACTTGTAACCATTGTTAAAACAAAGGGTTCCACTCCTCAGCGAGTTGGCGCCAAAATGCTCGTTTACGAAGACGGCCGAACGATTGGCACCATTGGCGGTGGCTGCTACGAAAACGATGCTTTCGGGAAAGCACGTGAAGCAATCGCAGCTGGCAAGTCAGAGTTGGTACATTACGAACTAACCGATGACTTCGCTGAAGAATCCGGGCTGGTATGCGGAGGCCAAATGGAAGTGTACATCGAACCGGTCAAACAAGATCCCACACTCTACATCATAGGAGCTGGACATATCGCTTGTCAGTTGGCCAGTTTGACCCACAATGTTGGGTTTCAGGTTCATGTCATTGACGATCGCGAAAAATTCGCTAACCCAGAAAGGTTCCCTGACGCCAAAGAAATCGTGGTGGACTCGATTCCAGACTGGCTGCACCGAACAAAGCTACCATCGAGCTCCTATGCCGTCATCGTGACACGTGGACATCGTCATGATCTCAATGCTCTCCGTGAACTCGTACTACGTGACATACATTACATCGGCCTGATCGGTAGCCGCGCTAAAATTACAAAAATTTTCAAAGTTCTGGACAGTGAAGGTATACCCTCCGATCAGCTTCAGCGGGTACATGCGCCGATCGGGCTAGATATTGGAGCTGTAACTCCTCAGGAAATAGCGGTGAGTATCGCCTCTGAACTTATCGCTGTTAAACAGGGTAAAATGCCAGACGCGGCTGGTAGCTCTACTCCACGTTCACTACGGTGGACACCGAAACTCGTAAAAGCACATCACTAAAACGAGTCAGCTGTCCTTTTCTCCCAAGCCGTACGCTATAATCAGTTTCACTGCGGTCGGGTTAGGGTGTAACTAAGCAGTTAAATCTACAGGATTCGTTGCTGGTGACGACTGAGCTATCCCACCGAGAACGTCGCATTCTCGCCCTTCTCGTGCGAGAGTACATCGAGACGGGTGCCCCCGTCTCCTCCAGACACCTTACGGACACGGGCTCGCTTGGCTTGTCGTCTGCTACGGTCCGCAACGTTCTCGCGGCACTTGAAGATGGTGGCTACGTCCACCAACCGCATACATCAGCCGGTCGCGTCGCTACCGACCGAGGCTACCGCTGCTACGTAGATATGTTGCTGCAAAATCGACAAGACATTAAACCTACTCGCGTCAAAGCACGGTTACTTAAAGGGCCAATAGACGCAGTGCTCTCCAATGTCTCCCATGAGCTATCTCGTGTTTGCCACCACGTTGGATTCGCACTCGCACCAACAAGTGACACAGCGATCTTGCACCGTATCGAATTCGTACCTATAACTACAGATCGAATCTTGGTCGTTTTAGTTGATCAAAGTGGCCATGCTTCACACAAAGTCATTGAACTAGATGAACCGATCGGAACGTCTGACTTACAACAAGCCACAAACTACTTAAACACAGAATTCGCAGGCCTACCGCTTTCCAAAGTCCGCATGGCTGTAATCGAACGATTACAGGA
>CAZQMT010000014.1:12951-15814 GCA_964594555.1 uncultured Vicinamibacterales bacterium | reverse complement strand
AGGAAGAACGGCTACTCTACGATGCACTATTAGCACGCACCTAACGACTAGCCGACACGACACTAAAAGACCTTCCGATCCAGAACAATATTTTTATACAAGGCGCATCGTCACTGCTTGATGAGGCAGAACGTAACGAAAACCATATCTCACTAGCAACGCTTCGGGCCTTGCTCAAGATGATCGAAGAAAAACACCGCTTGATTCGCCTACTCAATCATTATGTTGACGAACCTGGCCTGATGGTCGTCATCGGCGGAGAGCACATAGCGCCAGACCTTCGCAGCTTCAGCCTCGTAGCCTCTACCTACTCAAAAGGAGACCAGGCCGGCACGGTCGGTATCATCGGCCCAACACGAATGAGGTACTCTAGAGCAATTTCCATCGTTGATGGCATCGCAGATTCATTAAGCCGAACCTTATCCCATACAACAGAGGGCGGAACATAACTGACGACCAATCCTCGCATCCCTGCCGTTTGACACCTTTTCATACCGGCAACTCTACCCGACGCGAATTCTGTAAACTTTATCTGTTCGAATTCCTTCTCTAGTAGAATTACAGGCGATAAAACCCATACTGATATGACAGACAATCACTCAGACTCGTCTTTGGATATAAACACAGCCCAGCCGCTGGGACAGACTCATGCATCTTCTTCCTCCAATAAGGATAGCTTAGACAAAGAACCTGCCACTCTGACAGATCACTCCACAGCCCCATCCTTAGGCGTTGACACAGCTGAACCACCGGCCCTAACTCAAGAGTCCACTTCTTTCGACACGGAAGATCTGGATGATATTCGTCATCAACGCGATAATTACCAGGATCTGTTACTCAGAAAAACAGCAGAGTTCGAAAACTATCGACGTAGGACTGAGCGTGAGCGAGTCGAGCGCTCGCATACAGCCGCATCAGACCTGATAATGGAATTGATACCTTTACTTGACGACCTCGAACGCGCACTAGAGGCCGAATCAGAATCTCCCGAAGCTACAGCCTATAGGGACGGTGTAAAGTTGATACACCATCAGCTACTCGAGCTTTTACGGAAAAGAGGAGTAGCCCCCATTGAAGCTTTAGGACATCCGTTCGACCCAAATTTTCACCAGGCAGTTCTTCACGAGACCAGCACCGAACACTCAGACGGCGAAGTCACAGAGGAGCTTCGACGCGGCTACCTCCTGGGCAAACGACTATTACGCCCCACTATGGTAAAGGTGGCCAAAGCGTGAGCAAACGTGATTACTACGAGGTACTTGGGGTAAACAAAGGCGCATCGGAGCAAAACATCAAAAGTGCCTATCGTAAACTCGCTCTTCAATATCATCCCGACCGTAATCAGGGTGACAGTGTAGCCGAAGAAAAATTCAAGGAAGCCGCTGAGGCTTATGCCGTACTAGCTGACTCACAGAAGCGCAGTCTCTACGACCAGTTCGGTCACGCTGGCGTCGGCGCATCTTCAGGAGGCGGGCCTCCATTTGACGCCAGCGTATTCTCTGATTTTGGTGATATTTTAGGTGGCCTTGGAGACATCTTTGGTTTCGGTGGACAACAACAGCGAGGAGGACCACAAAGAGGCTCTGACCTTCGTTACGACCTAGAAATCTCATTCGATGAGGCAGCACGTGGCACTGAAACATCCATCCAAGTACCACGGGAGGAACACTGTAAAGCCTGTTCAGGATCAGGCGCTGCCGCCGGAACTAGCCGAGAAGCGTGCACCCAGTGCCATGGGCAAGGTCAGGTCCGCTTTCAGCAAGGTTTTTTTACAGTTGTCCGGACATGTCCCAAATGTCGAGGAGCTGGACAAGTGATCGGTAAGGCCTGCCTCGACTGCCGCGGTACCGGCCGTATAGGCCGTGAGCGTAAACTGAATGTCAAGATTCCTGCTGGGATCTCCACTGGACAACGCATGCGGTTATCGGGTGAAGGCGAACACGGACCTCATGGAGGACCACCGGGCGATCTTTATGTAGTCATCCACGTCCAAGAGCACCCATTTTACCAACGAGACGGAGACGACCTTCTCTGCTATGTGCCTGTACCGTTTGCTACGCTTGCACTCGGCGGTGAAACTGAAATTCCTACGCTCAAGGGTCGACAAAACCTAAAGATCGCTTCTGGAACGCAGCCTGGTACAAAATTCAGACTTGCCGGCAAGGGAATGTCCAATGTCTCTGGCCGAGGCCAGGGCGATCTCTACGTCATTGTGTCTGTCGAGGTTCCACAACAACTATCCAAAGAACAACGCGAAGTCGTAGAAAAACTAGCCGAAGTTTTACCCTCAGAAACGATCGACCCAGAAGCCCCAAAAGGAGACCGCCCCTTCTTCGACCGAGTCAAAGACATACTCGGATAGAATGCTCACTGTGAGCAAAATTCCAATATGGTCAGTCCTGGACGTCCACTTTGGTCTCCGTACTCCTAACGACTCCGTTTACGACCAATTAGCCCTAGTGATCGATGCCATCCAACCACTTGGGATCGACGAACGGGACGACACAGTGTGGCGAATATATTTTCAGACCTCACAGGATCGTGATTCTGCAATCAGTCAAATCAAAGAAGCACTAGAGTCTGCTGATATCAAAATATCCAAGCACGAGATCAGCGATCAAGACTGGCCTCGCATAACACAAAACCACTTAAAGGCAACTCAAGTCGATCGACTAATTATTGCACCACCATGGGACACCCCCCCCAACTTAAATCCGAATGAACTATGTGTCATTGTCGAACCATCAACAGGTTTTGGTACCGGGCATCACCCCTCAACTCGTCTTTGTCTCAGAGCTTTACAATCACTTTCTCTGCCTGGACGATCCGTACTCGATGTTGGAACCGGTTCAGGCATTTTGGC
>CAZQMT010000014.1:3804-12941 GCA_964594555.1 uncultured Vicinamibacterales bacterium | reverse complement strand
GCGCTATAATAGTTACAGCAATCGACCAAGATGCTGACGCAGTCGACTCAGCGAAAGACACATTCCTTCGTAATGGACTTAGCCATCAGATTAAGCTCCTTCATAAGGATTTCTCTAAGTTTTCGTCAGAAGCCAGCGACATAGTCATCGCGAATCTGACAAGTGCATCACTTATTCATTTTGCCGCTAAATTGATACAGCATGTTCTCCCTGGAGGCTGGCTTGTACTGAGTGGCTTTACGACAGACCACAGCGAAAGCGTGCTCAAACACTTCCGTAAATTCAGCCAAATTTCACGACACGCGACTCAAGACGATTGGGCCGTATTAATGCTAAAAAACGGCGGTGCTATGAAGCGGATCTTAAGAAACAAGGCCCCCTAAGTGCCCGATCCGTCATACAATGGGGCGAATGCGTGGCACGTCGCTCTTCACGATGGCACAAAACGGTTCCCGTGACTTACAACCAGTCGTGATATCGTGTCCTAGGTGCGAAAGGAGCGCCAATTAATGATGAGCATTGGACTCCCAGAATTACTGGTCATTCTTTTCATTCTTCTGCTTGTCTTCGGAACGAAGCGTCTCGCTGGACTTGGTCGAGGCCTCGGCCAAGCAATCCGCGGCTTTAAGGATGAAGTCAAGAGTGACGCGGACGAGCCGAACTGAAGAACGAACGACCCAAGATTCTCTGTCTTTTACTGAACAGTAGCCGGACCATAAATCACCTGGCCCGGTCGAGCACTCGTCGTTTGTCCGTCCTCGAATACAATCTCCCCATTCACAACGACAAGCGAGAACCCTTCGGCGTACTGATGAGGGGCCTCAAAAGTAGCCTTATCAATAACGGAGTCCGGATCGAAAACACTAAGATCGGCTTTCATTCCAGGCCGTAGGATGCCTCTATGTAACAAGCCGATTCGCTGCGCGGGAAGCGACGACATCTTCCTAACCGCGTCCTCAAGCGACAGCACGGATCGCTCACGGACATACCGACCGAGAACGCGTGCGAACGTTCCGTAACTGCGAGGATGAGGAAACGCCTGACCAAAAACTGGCACTTCACCATCTGAAGCAACCATCGTAACTGGACTAGAAAGAATGCGTTCGAGATCAGCTTCATCCATTGCATGGAAAATCGCCCTCGCACCTCCTCGCTCAACCAGGCGCAGTACAGTTTCTGCGGCATTGTCAATCGTAACTTCCTCACCCAAGTCACGCATGACCGCTGCCAAACTCTTACCATTCAGTGACTGGTCCCATTCGCACAGCGCAATCACAACATTCGCCGGATCTCCACCACCACGATCGACCTCGATACGCCTGGCCACTTCACGATGAATCTCGGCACGGGTCTGTGGATCAGAAAGACGTCTTAGCATTGCCTCTCGTCCTCCTTCGAGTGCCCACGATGGCAGAAAAACAGGCTGAAGCCCTGAACTCGACGCAGTATATGGATATTGATCAGTCGTTATATCAATGCCTTTGGCTCTTGCCTGCTCAACAAGCCTTAGGGAATCAAAGCTTTTACCCCAATTCGGCACTCCCACAACTTTGTGATGCGTGATGTGCGTCGGAAGCCCACCTCCTTCGCCGATCGCAATAGTTTCACGAACGCTATCAAGGATCCCCGCTGCTTCATCACGCATATGCGAGGTGTGAAATCCTCCCAACTCCCCTGCTACACGTGCCAACTCAATGACTTCCTCGGTTGGTGTGAATGCACCAGGCACATAAAAGAATCCCGTGCTTAAACCAAAAGCTCCTTCATGCATCGCCTGCCGAACCAATCCCAGCATCTCACCGAGCTCACCTGGCGTCGCCTGTCGATCTGCTAAGCCCATCACTTGCCGGCGGACAGAACCTTGCCCCACATAGGTACCAAAATTGACCGATGTACGCGTCTCCCGTACACGATCGAGAAACTCCTTGATGGGAAGCGGAGAACCACCGTCAGGTCCCTCCATAAGCGTGGTAACACCCTGCCGAATATAGTTTTCTGCGGTAGGCACTTGGAAAATGCCTCGACGAGCATGGGTATGAAGATCGATAAAGCCAGGGGCGACGACCTGACCACTCACATCGAGCTCTCGCTTCGCACCGACTTCAATCTCTGTTGCAATGTCGGCAATCGTGCCATCGACGATGGCAAGATCAGCGTAATACCAGGGGTTACCTGTCCCATCGACAATGCGTCCACCCCTGAGAATAAGGTCATAGAGAACCTCTGACGACTTTACGAAACCAGAATTCACAGTGGAAAAGACTAGAAATGCGAGAGCGAGAGAGAATCCCAACATTATTTTCATATCAGTCACTCTTATAAAAGGATTAGACCTTCTCTTTTAAAATTCACTGATCGACTTAACTTCGTTTTCCGAAAGCGCCCGTATCATCTGTACAACCAATTCAACCGTATTGTCGTAATCAGTTCGATCAATCACACCGGACTGACTATGGCCGTAACGGGTTGGTATGCCTATATTCACAGAGGGGATCCCCTTCCCTGATTGCTGGAGCATCGATCCATCCTCTCCGTAGCCTGAAACCGATTCAAATTGATAAGGAATATCATGGGCTTTTGCGAGCTCAATAATCCAATCAACATAGTTATTGTTCGGAATCATACTTCTATCAAAAACAAAAATCCCTGGCCCCTTCCCGAGTACCTCCTGTGATAACTTCGGTGAAGTAAGCAATGGAAAATCACCAGCAATCCCGATTTCCAAGTTAATAACGATATCTGGAGTAGTGCTCTCGTAGACGACTGCAGCCCCACGTAAGCCGATCTCTTCTTGCACCGTAGCAGCGACCTGAACAGTATTCGGGTGAGGCAAATCCTGTAACCGCTGCAAAGCTTCGGTGATCACAGCCAGCCCAACACGATCATCCCACGCACGCGCTAAATAACGACCGGTATCACCCAACTTCTCAAAATTGGCTCGATAGGTGATCGGCAGCCCTGGCCTAATACCAAATACGTCAACGGCCTCCTCTCGGCTTCTTGCTCCAATATCGATGAACATGTCCTGCAGCCGAATCATTTTCGACCGTTGTTCCCGTGGATGAATGTGACCAGACTTAAAGCCTGTGTACCCCACCACGGGCCCCTTAGGCGTCATGATGGTCATCCGCTGCGTTAAAACACTTTGGTCAAAATAACCACCAACCGGATTAAAAAATACAAACCCATCATCGTCAATGTAACGAACGAGAAAACCAACCTCATCCATGTGCGCCATCAACAACACCCGCGGTTGCTCTGACGCCCCAGGCAAAGTTCCAAGTAAATTCCCAAGACCATCGGTTCGAAGGTCCTCAACCAGACCACTCCACTCTCGCTTGAGGATGTCTCGAACTGGCCCTTCAAAACCAGAGGCACCCGGAGCATTCGTAAGCTCGGCAAGAAGCTCTTCGGTGGCATCTTGCTGCGCGTACACAACCGCCCCCCCTACGTTCAACCCCAACATAACAATCACGCTCGCGACGACATACAGACGGCAAGCCACACTCCACATCCCTTCTCTAAAGGTCTTCATCATCAGGGCTTCCTTCCTACCCCACATTAGGCCCCTACGTGTCATTTAGGCGTAAGAACTTACCAACCCTACTCTTCAAGTACGACAACGATGACCAGTGAACCTAAGGAGACTCTATAGTAAACAGACGACCCACACCACCTAGAAACCATGCAGGAATTTACTCAGACCCACTCAGAGAATATTTTTCTATCGAGCCATCTTCGCAATCAGAAACAGTTAACAGGTGAAACATTCATACGTCATTGAAACCCTTGACAACCAGAGGTAGGATGGAACCATTATGGAGTTTGAGTTTTCGGTCCTACTATTGAAAGCTGTGGCGAAAAATGACGTCTAAAAAACCCCGAATCCCAACAATCATTCGTCTCACGACACTGTTAATCCTTCTTTTTTTACTCTCTCCCTACGCTGAAGCACAAATCGAACCCGAAACCGATCGGGAATATCTCTTGCTGGCAACCACACGAACAGGGACCATGGAGAAAGAACTTAACGAAGCCGCTTCACGTGGATTTCGAGTAATCACTAGCGCACCCTCTTCCGGCAAGGAAGTAATCATTTTCTTGGAGAAATCAACAAAAGAAACACAGCAGTACAACTACCGCTTACTAGCGACAACAAGAACGTCGACAATGCAGAAGGAACTCGATGAGGGCGCCGCGATTGGCTTTCGGTTTTTGTCACGAACACCGATCTGTAAAGGATCAACTTTTGGCGCAGACGAAATCGTCCTTGTAATGGAACAAGCCGATGGCGACGCTGAACCTCGGTACGAATACAAACTCTTGGCCACCACCCGAACAGCGACACTACAGAGGGAAGTTGCCACAGAGGTAAACAATGGCTTTTCCATCGCAGCAATCGTGAGCTGCACCGAACACATCGTCATTATGGAGCGTGAAATAACATAGAAATGTCAAGGCTGTCGTTCGACGTGTTATTACACTGTTGTGAAATACACAGAAATACCTTTACGGAATCATGTGCGCCCACTTAAATGCAGAAATTCTTCTTAGTATCGCTCGCCATAGTCGTCCTTCTCAGCGTTACAGGATGTAGTAGAAAAATAAACCAAAACAATCCTTCTCAGATACCAGAGGACGACAATCGGCAGATATCAGTACAGTACATCAGCGACATCCCAATCGCCGGTTTCCAATTCAAAGTAACGGGCGTAGATGTTACCGGGGCAAGCGGTGGAGCCGCAGAAACCGCTGGTTTTACGGTGCAGACAGGTAACAACACAGTCCTCGGATTTAGCTTCACAGGCGACACAATCCCTGCAAGCTCGGGCACCTTAACTCTCGTAGAACTCGACGGTCCAGAAAGCGGTGCCTGCCTCACAGACGTCGTGATATCGGATAGTAATGGCATTGCACTCGAAACTTCGGTTCAGAATTGTTCAACCCTTAATATCTTGGAAAGGTAGCATGTCTCTAAAGAACGCAGGAAAGGCTCGAACACAAGAAAATTAGATCGCGTATTAAAGCGTTTAAGACAACTGAATTCAGAACAGAATCTCCTGCCCCCTGTCTTCTGACATCACATACACGTCTACATCGTCTGTCTTTTTCGTTATCCTTAACTATAGAGAGCATGTTGTAATAAGCAAAGAATACGATTGGAGAGAACATGGAAAGAGAACGTAAATGTCCGGTACTGGGCGGACCTCACAGACACACGGCAGTTGGAACTATGGCAAATCAGCACTGGTGGCCGAATCAATTAAACATACGGATTCTCCACCAGAACTCTTCTCTTCCGAATCCTATGGGTGGAGATTTTAACTACGTTGAAGAGTTTAAAACACTTGACCTCGATGCGCTAAAGAAGGACCTCGACGAGTTAATGACAACATCACAAGATTGGTGGCCAGCTGACTATGGACACTATGGACCGCTGTTTATTCGGATGGCGTGGCACAGTGCAGGTACGTACCGCATTGGTGATGGCCGTGGAGGCGCAGCCTCTGGCACCATGCGATTTGCCCCCCTTAACAGTTGGCCAGACAATGTGAATCTCGACAAGGCACGATTGTTACTCTGGCCCATTAAGCAGAAATACGGCCGGAAAATCTCGTGGGCCGACCTGATGATATTCACTGGCAACTGTGCCCTGGAATCAATGGGACTTAAAACGATTGGTTTCTCCGGCGGACGTGAGGACGTCTGGCAACCCGAAGAAGACATTTATTGGGGACCTGAAGACACATGGCTCGCAGACGAACGCTATAGCGGTGATAGAGATCTCGAAAAACCTCTCGGCGCCGTTCAAATGGGCTTAATCTACGTGAATCCTGAGGGTCCGAACGGCAAACCAGCTCCACTCGCTGCAGCAAGAGACATTCGGGAAACATTCGGCCGAATGGCCATGAATGACGAAGAAACGGTCGCGCTCATCGCTGGCGGACACACGTTCGGCAAAGCACATGGTGCAGCCGACGCAGACCAGCACGTCGGCCCCGAACCAGAGGGTGCCAGCCTAGAAGAACAAGGCCTGGGCTGGAAGAACCGCTTCGGTAGCGGTAACGCCGGAGACACCATCTCTAGTGGCTTGGAAGGCGCGTGGACTACCAACCCGGCGAAATGGGATAATAATTACTTCGACAACCTGTTCGGTTATGAGTGGGAACAGGTGAAAAGCCCCGCCGGTGCAACACAGTGGACGCCCACAAATGCATCTGCAGAAGGCACCGTCCCGGATGCCCACGACCCCTCAAAGAAGCATGCTCCTATGATGTTTACAACGGATCTTGCTCTAAAAATGGATCCAATCTATGCACCTATTTCGAAGCGCTTTCATGACAATCCAGAGGAATTTGCCGATGCCTTCGCCAAGGCGTGGTACAAGCTGACTCACCGTGACATGGGGCCTCGTGAACGGTGTCTCGGCCCATTGGTACCTACAGAGCCTCAGTTATGGCAGGACCCTGTCCCAGGCGTTGCACACGAATTAATTAGAGAACACGACATCTCTGATCTCAAAGGCAAGTTACTCGCATCAGGACTGTCCATCTCTCAATTAGTCTCGACTGCCTGGGCATCAGCAGCAACGTTCCGTGGCACAGACAAACGCGGTGGAGCGAATGGAGCGCGTATTCGCCTCGAGCCACAGAAGAATTGGGAAGTGAACAACCCCACCGAACTGGGCAAAGTACTGCAGACACTAGAGGAAATCCAAATAACATTTAACAACTCGAAGTCTAATGGCACCCGTGTCTCGCTTGCTGACGTAATCGTCCTAGGCGGATGCGCTGCCATTGAACAAGCCGCAAAAACAGCCGGACATGACGTGCATGTCCCCTTTGTGCCTGGACGTACAGACGCGTCATCGGAGCAAACTGACGTGGATTCATTCGCGGTACTCGAACCCACGGCAGACGGGTTTCGCAATTATCTCGGAGCTGGGCACCAAAGATCAGCAGAGGAACTACTGGTGGACCGGGCCCATCTGCTGACACTGACCGC
Organism: uncultured Vicinamibacterales bacterium; assembly: GCA_964594555.1. Taxonomy (GTDB): domain Bacteria; phylum Acidobacteriota; class Vicinamibacteria; order Vicinamibacterales; family CAZQMT01; genus CAZQMT01. The sequence goes on along the minus strand of CAZQMT010000014.1, from coordinate 5,936 downwards.
CCCTGAGATGACGGTACTCATTGGCGGCATGCGTGTCCTGAATACGAATGCCGGACAATCCGAACTCGGGGTTTTTACCAAACGCCCCGAAGCATTAACTAACGATTTTTTTGTGAACCTACTTGAAATGAACACTAAGTGGCAAGCATCGTCTACATCCGAGTATGTGTTCGAGGGACGCGATCATCGGACAGGCGATCTCAAGTGGACCGGAACAGCGGTTGACCTTATCTTCGGTTCGAACTCGCAGCTCAGAGCTATTGCAGAAGTCTATGCATGTGACGATTCACAGCAAGCCTTCGTCCGTGACTTTGTGGCCGCATGGGACAAGGTAATGAATCTTGATCGCTTCGACCTTATATGATTCTTAACAAGTAATAAAAGAGGCCCCGTCTTTCAAGCACGTTGAAAGGCGGGTTCTTACGGAGGTATTTATGCGACGAGGCATCGTGTTCGGACTGGTAGGACCAGCGATCATGGCAGGCAGCACACTATGGGCCACGACGGCGCAAGTCCAACATATCGAAAAATCATCCAGCGGCGGCTTTACACAAGTGGTGACCACCACGGACCGTGATGTCAAAACAATTTTTGTGTCTGGGCAAGTCGGCCAGGGTGACAATCTAGAGGAACACGTCAAGTCAGCCTTTCAGGGCGTTGTGCATCGACTTGAGCAGGCCGGGGCATCCGTTGATGACGTTGTCAAGATCCGGATCTTCGTGAAGGACTTTAAGCCCGACCAGTATGCAGTGGTCGCAGGGGTCCGACGCGAAACTTTTACAGAAGGCCACTGGCCAGCTAGTACGATGATTGGTGTGCGGTCATTGTACCGTGATTCTTTGCGCGTCGAAATTGAAGCGGTTGCTATTGTGGCAGGCCCTGGAGTCGATCTAACGATCGAGCGTTTTAATCCGTCAAATGGATTCAGTGGAGCTGTCGCAGTGACCGCACATGGCGTTAGAACCATCTACGTCTCAGGCCAAGTCTCTGACGACGATGACCTAACGACTCAAATAGCATCGGTCTGGAAGCGTGTCGAACAACAACTTTCAACAGCTGGCGCCTCCATGACCGACATTGTGAAGGCGACAACTTACATTGTCGACTTCGACCCGGAAACCGACCTCGAAGCCTATCGAACCGGTCGCAAACAGGTATTGGACCTCACGGATATGCCGGCAAGCACATTACTTGGAATCCCAGCTCTTGCACGCGAACAATTTAAAGTGGAAATTGACGCGATCGCTGTTCTTGGAGTAAACGAAGAATCTGTAACACGGACATTTATTGATCCAGCAACAGGTTTCTCGCAGGCGATGACTGTTCAAGGTTCAGGGGACAAGGTAATTCAAATTTCTGGTCAAGTCGGACAACCTGGCGACACACTTGAGAACCAGGCCGATCAGGTCTACGCGAATCTTCGTCAACGCCTGGAAACATCTGGAGGTTCAGTCGAGGATTTACTGAAGATTGTGATCTATATGCCGAACTATCGTCCAGGTGATTTCGCTGTGCTGAACGCTGCTCGTCAACGTCATGGCTTCCCGGACAGCACGGTTCCCGCCGCGACATTGCTAGGCATCCAATCGTTATTTGCAGCGGATGCGTTACTTGAAATCGAGGGGGTCGCTGTCGTCGACCGGTAGCTGGAAGGACTTAAGAACTACCTGCACTGTGATGACGGAATCATGCGGACGTAAATGTGCAAGAGAAAAGGATCTAAAGTTCGCATTAACTAAGGAGCCAAAAACAGCATGGAAAGAAGAGACTTCTTCGTTTCGACAGCATTAGGCATGCTCGGTTTAGGTGCCGGAGATCTTTCCCTCGCGGCCTCACAGCTCAACACAACCCCGCAAGTCAACAACCGAAAGATCTTGATCGCTGGCGGAGGCTTCGGAACAAAATTTCTTCGCTACATGGCGTCTCTCACAGGCAAGGAGCGACCCAAGCTCTGTTATTTACCGACCGCCTCCGCTGACCGAGAGTCTGGCATAATTCGATGGTACGAAAACTGCGCCCCGTTGAATGTCATCCCCTCGCTGCAGGTAAGCTTTATTAACAGCAACCGTATGAAAGAAACGTTTGAAGAGGACTTGTTATACGTAGATGGAATAGTCGTATCAGTCGGAAAC
>CAZQMT010000014.1:0-3794 GCA_964594555.1 uncultured Vicinamibacterales bacterium | reverse complement strand
TCTTGAAAGCCCATGCAATTGACAAATTTCTCCGAAAAGCGTGGGACCACGGATTCGTGCTCGGCGGCGCCAGCGCCGGCTCACTTTGCTGGTTCGAAGAGGGCACGACGGACTCCCGACCACAGGAATTAACGAAGGTCGAATGCCTGGGTTTTCTTAAAGGAAGCCATTCCCCTCACTATGACGCTGAAGATAATCGCCGACCGACCTACCACAAAATGATCAAGTCGGGCGAACTAAAACCCGGATACGCCTGTGATAACAATGCCGGGATCTATTTTTCTGACAACGACGTCAAAAGAGTGGTGCACACACGAGAAGACGCCAAGGTCTACCACGTCAGCCTCCAAGAAGGGGAAATCGTCGAGAAAGAATTACAAATAGAAATGATTGAATAAACGAGTCTGACAGTTATGAGCTCGGAGTATCGGTCGTATTACAAAGATCAGGCAATGAAGGGATGGCTCCTCGGTTGTCTTCGATACGCGCTCTATCCCGCTCAAGAATTTTCTCGTCATACAAACTCTCCCAAGTTGTGGCCACAGCAGGCGAGAAATACACGAGCGGGCACTGAACAGCGTCACGACCTCCGGCGTCCAATATGTCAAAGTGAACGTGAGCGTATTCCCCTTCAGAGATCAAATTGCCGATATGCTGACCAGCGGTGACCCGATCGCCGAGTGCGACCAGAATGTTGTTTTGTTGAGCCTGATCTGAGATCGAACCGTCAATCTCGAAATGGTACAGAGCATTAAGGCCTGTACTTGTGAGGTGAATGCGAACGCGGTAGTTCGTTCCTGGGCGACCCTGGCCCGTGTTTAATTCGATCAAAGTAACAATACCGGTTCCGGGGCTCAGAAAACGTCCGCCCGTGATCGTGTTGATATCGATGCCGGTATGAGAAGGCGTGAAGGGACTGATAAGTGTCGCCGCCGCTGGATCGAAAGGCATCACGGTCATCGTCTGTGTCGCTGGGAGTTCAGACAGCGATATACCATTGATCGTCATGCCGGTATTCCCCGTTGATATTGTGCCCGTTTCGGTCTGTGTTGTTGGTGATGGGCGGGCGTTGCCACCGCAACCTGCCACAATCACCACGACGAGCAGCACCGCAACAACCTCAAATGGGCACTTACGGATATTCAGCACGGAAGTAGGATATAGAAAAAGGTTAGTGGCGCTTTCTGCACGCCCGATTCATCGGCTTGTTCTCGACTATCCTCCGGGGCTATTGTCGGTGAGTGATCACGGGAAGGACGATGTGTGACGGTCGTTGAGAGTCATGATAGATCTTGTTTTCTGCTTTGACGTATTTCCGTCTTTGCCACGGCCCGTCCATCGTCCCTGGGTTGACATCGAACCGAGGAAAGTTACTACTCGCAATATCAACTCGAATCCGATGACCTACCTCGAAACGATTCCCCGAAGGCGGAACCTCGATGGTGAACGTGTACTGCTGCCCAGGCTCCATAGCCTCGAGACTAGTTGGTTTTGGCCCGCTCCGATGCGTAGTGCGCAGGATGCCGTCTGCAACTAGGAAGTCAAAGCCGCTTGGCCAGTCCGAAGAAGGCGGGTACACGTCTACTAACTTCGCGGTGAAATCTGTATTGACTGCGGAAGAGGATGCATAGAGCGTAACCGTAATTGGGCCAACCATCTCGACGGCTTCCTCCAGCGGTGGAGTTTGAAACGTGACAACGTCACGGCGTAGACTCAGGGGAGTCCCGTCTATGGGATCTCGCTGATCGTACGCCCCGTCGGACATACCATAGATGCGCTCCTGACTTTCCTCGTTCCAACCAATCCAAGAATCTGTTCCACCGACTGTTGGAACCGGATCCGCGGGATCGTGAATGTATGCCGTAGGAGAAGTCTCGCCCGTCGGAGGATTCTCTCGAAGTGATCCGTCCAAGTGAAAATAGAAGTTCGTCCCCACTGTCCCACTGACGGGCCATGTGTCGGATTGGTGCCAATGGCCCCCGTGAAAGATGCGGCCGTCCACGGTTTTGTGTCCATCGCCCCCGCCCATGACAAAGACTTTGACCGGAGGATCGTTTGGGACACCGTTCTCGACGCCCTTGAGCCAGTGGTCGAACAACCGAAGAGCGAAGACATCCGGATTTATCGCCGCATCGACTCCGAAATCTGCGTTGCCCGCATAGCTACGTCCCATGCCGCCGTGCTCCCAAGGGCCCATGATCAAACGCTGCGGACTCCGCTTGCGTTTCGACAGCTCTAGAAAATGCGCCGGGGTGGCGGTACTGTGCATATCGTACCAGCCGCCTTGGTTAACCACTGGAACATCTGCGTATCGATCCCAATCCGTTTCGTCAACAAGAACGAGATTGTCCCAGAATTCACCATAGGTGGTATTCTCGATTCCTCCTAAGAGAAAGTCTCTTCCGTATTCCGGAAGTTTATCGAGAGGAGTTGCTCCTGGCCGAAAGCTTACGGGGAAACTCTCGAGCCACGGAACTAGGTTTTCATCGATGTCCAAAAGAGCACTCTCGAGTCCGGGATCACGGCTTGCCTCCTGGCTTTTCGCGGCATGCCCAACGAGCCACGCGACTCGGCGAAGTCGGAATGCTCCGCCGTTATAGAACCCGCTCTTGAAGGAGTTTCCTTGTGTAACCCGGATGAACTGTGCATCCAAAGAGGGGGGGTTCGCTGAGCCGAGAGTAAGCTGGGTTAGTCCTCCATAAGACACGCCAACCGTCCCGATCTTTCCGTTGGACCAAGGCTGTTTCGCGACCCATTCAACGGCGTCGTAACCGTCAAGCTGTCCATCCTCACGGTGGAAGGGACGATAGACGCCTTCTGATGCGAATCGACCGCGCGTGTCCTGGGCGACATAAATGTAGCCATGTCGAGCGAAATACTCCGCCTCGCTTACCTGGCGGGGCCTACTCTTGTCGTATGGGATCCGAAACAAGATCACGGGCCAGTCCCCTTCCAACGGTTTTCCGTTAGCAGCGGGCCGGTAGATGTCCGTGGCGAGGTGAATGCCATCTCGCATCGGGACCATCTTGTTATTCGTAACGTCAACTTCGTACACCCGACCCAGCTCCTGCGCCTCGACGGGTCGCGGCATGACACTGGTGCCAAGGATAGCCAGAAAAACCAGCGAGAAACCGTTCGTAAGAGCCACCATAGTCCTCCAGATATTTCGCGAGTTCATCTTTCCCTCCTAGAATTTCGTGGCAAAATAGGATGCTTGGCAGCATTCGTGACCAGACCTATTCGCCTACACCACATGCCACCTTTATACACCCAAAGGGCCACTGAACGCGACCCTCTTCGACTGCTACAACATCGTTTCAAACGAGGACAAGCGCTGAGTCTTTCTACAAACTCAGGTGCACCTCGAATCTCTCCCCGAAACGTAGAACCTTCCTGCACAATTCGTCAGAAAAGTGGTCCATAGGTTCGCCGCCCCTTCGGCCCTTATCTTGTTTTATTGAACAGGTTTGAATTTGGTGGCGGGGGCGGGATTTGAACCCGCGACCTTTGGGTTATGAGCCCAACGAGCTACCGGACTGCTCCACCCCGCGTCAAAAGTAAGGGGGGACATTATCTGAATAACGCCGGGTGATGTCAAGAAATTGGAATTGCTTGTTCAAGAAAATCAGCAATTCCAGATGCGATCTGGACCTTAGATACGAATTTTGCGGGTTCCCTTTCACCTGAAACAACGTAAGCGACCTGTTCACCTGATGGCCCCTTTTCTTCTCCACGATTAGCAATTACGGCGAGGTGCCCTTGCTCAAGTCTAGCTCTAGCGATACTGATCAGTT
>CAZQMT010000013.1:0-30299 GCA_964594555.1 uncultured Vicinamibacterales bacterium | reverse complement strand
GGTTGGCGTCCTTGACGAGTATCATATCCTTGCTAAGTCTTTTATCGGGATTCTCGGTTGCTCGAGCGTGCTGCCAAGATGAGTGAGGCTCTGGGGGGAGGGTCGTTAACTGCACTACCCATCATTGAGACCCAGGCGGGTGATCTTTCAGCCTACATTCCTACGAACGTTATTTCGATTACTGACGGCCAAATTTTTCTAGAGACGGATTTATTCCATCAGGGAGTACGGCCAGCAATTAACGTTGGTAATTCAGTTTCACGTGTTGGTGGTTCAGCACAAATTAAAGCCATGCGGCAGGTGGCTGGCACCCTCAGGTTGGACTTGGCACAGTACCGCGAGCTGGCTTCATTTGCACAGTTTGGTAGTGATCTTGATAAATCTACACAGGCGCAACTTAATCGGGGACAACGCTTAGTGGAACTGCTTAAACAACAGCAGTACCAACCGCTTCCGGCTCCCAAGCAGGTCTTGATTTTGTATGCTGGTACAAGGGGATTTTTAGACGATGTTGCTGTCGAAGATATCGCTGAATATGAGAGAGAACTTTACCGGTTCTTAGAATCGAAACAACCGGGTGTACTGAAGGAGTTGGCAGAAAAAAAACAACTAGATGATGAACTTCAAGTTAGCACTGAGAATGCTCTTAAGGAATTTGCAGAGTTAAGGAAGAACGAAGCAGCCTAGTAGTTTCTAGCACGAGTCCTACAAATGCCTTCTTTAATTGACATCAGACGTCGTATCCGTGCAGTAAAATCGACACAGCAGATCACTAAAGCGATGAAGATGGTGGCGTCATCTAAGCTGCGCCGTGCACAAGAGCGAGTGTTAAACGCGAGGCCCTATGCGGCTGAAATGTCGAGACTTTTACATCGTGTAACATCAAGTGTTGCCCCAACAACCCACCCCTTGTTAACTACAAGGACAGATCTCCCAGTAGAGTGTCCGACACTGTTGATTGTTGTCACGGCGGACAAATGACTGTGCGGTAGTTTTAATACAAATGCCATAAAGACTGCTGGTACGTTTATTGAGAATGTACACCGTGAGAGTGGTCATGTGGCTCTTGGTTTAGTGGGACGGCGAGGCCGAGATTTTTTTGTTCGACGGGACTTAAACGTTCGCTTCGAACGGATTAATCTTTTCGCGGGTTTCAGTTATTCGGACGCACAGGAAATCGCTGGGTTGGCGATCGATGAGTTCAAATCTGGTACTGTCCGTAAAGTTTCTTTGGTGTACAACGAATTTACTTCGATCATGCAGCAACGCGTTGTGACGACACCGATTTTACCAATACCTCGAAACACAAATGATGACATTACGCCTTCAGTTGACTATTTGTTCGAGCCACCGCGCGATGCGATTTTACCGAGCTTAATTCCGCGCTATCTCGAGATCCAAGTCTATCGTGCGTTGCTGGAATCGGCGGCGGCTGAACAAGCTGCCAGGATGACGGCAATGGACTCGGCAACTAGGAACTCGTCAGAAATGATCGAGAATCTTACGCTCTATATGAACAAGGTACGACAAGCAGCGATCACGCGCGAAATCATAGAAGTAGTGTCAGGTGCTGAGGCGCTGTGAGGGTTGTGAAAATGTAATATTGATGAATTAGCCAAGACAGTGGTTTAGGTACCAGTAAGGTGTTTTCAGAGATTTTTCCGAACTGGACGAGTTGGAGCTTACTACTGATTTTTCAGAGGGAACCAATGGCGCAAGAAGAAGAGATGAATAAAAAGGCGGGACGAGTTGTACAGGTAATTGGACCAGTGATCGACGTGGAGTTCGAGCGCAATCATTTGCCTGAGATCTACAACGCGATTCGCATTGTAGGTGAAGATGGCGAAGGCCAGGAAAAAATCGATGTGACGGCGGAGGTACAGCAGCACCTAGGCGAAGAACGAATTCGTGCGGTGGCGATGCAGCCCACGGATGGTATGCAAAGGGGTATGAAAGTGCTTGACCTCGAAAAGCCGATCTCGGTGCCGGTTGGACCGGAAACACTCGGCCGTGTCCTTAATGTTCTTGGTGAACCCGTAGATTTTCCTGACCGCCCCATCGTAACGAAAGAACGATGGCCTATTCATCGACCAGCTCCACCACTTGAAGATCAATCCACGAAACTTGAGATGTTTGAGACAGGTATCAAGGTGGTGGATTTGCTCGAACCGTACCTACGTGGTGGAAAAATCGGTTTATTCGGTGGAGCAGGTGTCGGCAAGACCGTCATCATCATGGAGCTTATCCATAACATTGCACTTAAGCATGGTGGTGTGTCTGTATTCGGTGGTGTGGGAGAACGAACTCGAGAGGGAAATGATCTCTGGCTTGAAATGCAAGAAAGTGGGGTTGTTAAGCCAGATGACCCTGAAGGTTCCCGGGCGGCTCTGGTGTATGGTCAGATGACAGAACCCCCTGGCGCTCGGCTAAGGGTAGCGTTGAGTGCCCTTACCCTAGCCGAGTATTTTAGAGATTCTGAAAATAAAGATGTCTTACTATTCGTTGACAATATCTTCAGATTCACTCAGGCTGGTTCAGAGGTATCTGCGCTCCTTGGACGCATGCCTTCGGCGGTTGGGTATCAGCCGACGTTGTTGACGGAGATGGGTGACCTTCAGGAGCGTATTACCTCCACTAAGAAGGGATCGATTACTTCTGTCCAGGCGATTTATGTACCGGCTGATGATTACACAGATCCCGCCCCGGCCACGACATTTGCTCACCTTGATGCCACAACCAATCTTTCCCGCGCGATCGTCGAATTAGGCATTTATCCCGCAGTGGATCCCTTGGCGTCAACCTCTCGAATCCTTGACCCACGAATTATCGGTGAGGAGCATTATTCGGTTGCACGTCAAGTCAAACAAGTGCTGCAACGATACAAGGATCTACAAGACATAATTGCAATTCTTGGCATTGATGAACTTTCCGAAGAGGATAAATTAACTGTGACACGGGCAAGGAAAATACAACGGTTTCTTTCACAACCGTTCTTTGTCGCGTCGCAGTTCACCGGTGTTGAGGGTAAGTACGTCTCGATTGCCGACACTGTTCGTGGGTTTAAGGAAATCGTGGATGGCCAACATGACGAGCTTCCGGAGCAAGCCTTTTACATGGTTGGAGGAATTGAAGAGGCGGTTGAAAAAGCCGAAAAAATGAAAGCTTCATAAGATGTCGCTAGCCCAGAATATTAAATTACAGATCGTTACGCCGACTTGTGCAGTCCTCGAAGAAATTGTGGACGAGGTCCAAATCCCAGGGACGGAAGGTTATTTTGGGGTTTTACCTTCGCATACGCCGGTGCTGGCGACTTTGCAAATCGGTCATCTTTGGTACCGCCAAGGCACAAAGAAATTTTTCTTGGCAGTCTCATCAGGGTTTGTGGAAGTGTTACCAGAAAGCGTCTTGATTCTTGCGGATTCCGCTGAGAGCGCTGAAACAATTGACATTGACCGCGCGGCAGCGGCTAAGGTTCGGACAGAGAACGAGTTGAAAGAAGCCTCTTCCGATGCGGATCGTGACCGCGCCCACTATAAACTAGCAAAAGCTTTAACAAGGCTAGACGTGGCGAAAAGAACTAGGAACTAAAACGTTCAAGTAATCGGCAAGCTATAGCTAACTAGCTGGATTCGTCTCCTCCAGGGGAGGCTGAAGACATACTACTCGAAGCACAGAAGGCAACCGTTTATGCGCGTCTCCTGGGCCGCCGCGTCACATGCTGGACTGCAACGTCCCAACAATGAGGACAGCTACTGTGCTCGTCCTGATCTCGGTCTATTTGTGGTAGCGGATGGTATGGGTGGACATACGGCTGGTGAGGTGGCCTCGCAAACGGCGGTTTCGGCGATTGCAGACGCCATGCATAGGACGGCTACTTCAGACGGACAGTTAACTTCGTCTGTTTCGATTGAGTCTTGGCTGAGCGTTGGCGCCGATCGACTTCAGGCTGCTTTTATTGAGGCAAATCACAGAATTTCGGATCTGGCGACTAACAATGTGAAGCTAACCGGCATGGGAACGACGGCCACAGCCATACTTGTAGAGGGAAAACAAGCGGTTTTGGCACACGTCGGGGATAGTCGGGTGTACCGACTCCGGCAGGGGTCTCTGGAACGCTTGACGTTGGACCATTCGTGGGTCGAGGAACAAGTACGCTCAGGGACTTTGAGTGCCGCCATGGCCGATCAGCACCCATGGCGTAATATTGTTACGCGGGCGTTGTCGGGAGATAAAGACGTGGAAGTAGATATCTCCGAGGTGCTATTGGAAACTAGCGATCGATTACTCCTATGTTCGGATGGTCTTTTTGCCGTTCTTGGTGATGAGGTTATTGAACGTCTTTTAGGATTAAAAGGTCCTCTCCAGCAGGTGTGCGATGTTTTAGTCAAAGAAGTGAACTGTGGTGGTGGTCCGGATAATGTCACTGTTCTCGCACTGGAGATTGATGTTACATAATCTATTTCAGCTCGTTCGGTACCGTGGTCTTATACAGAGTCTCGTTGCGCGGGAACTCTCGGCACGTTACCGAGGATCAGTTCTGGGGTTCTTTTGGTCATTCATTAACCCGCTGATGCTGCTCCTTATTTACTCGTTTGTTTTCACGGTGGTGCTCCCAGGGATAAGGCCTGTTGAAATCGAACCCTACGCTCTATTCTTGTTTTGTGGACTCTTACCCTGGACATGGTTTTCATCGTCGCTGTTAGAGTCCACGAACGTTTTGATCTCTGGTGGTAATCTCATTAAAAAGGTTATGTTTCCGGCAGAAATCTTACCGATTGTTTCGGTATTGGCGAACATGGTGAACTTCTGTTTTGGGTTACCGATTTTGGCAGTATTTCTGGTTTACTATGATGCTCCGCTTCAGTTCGAGGAACTAATCTGGTTCCCCGTTGTTGTGTTGGTGCAGTTTGTACTGTCGCTAGGCCTAGCGCTAATTTTAGCTTCTCTGACAGTACACTTTCGCGACATCAAGGATCTTATGGCCAATCTTTTAACCCTTTGGTTCTTTTCCACCCCGATCATTTATCCGATGGGTGAAGCACCGCCAATCGGTCGAGGATTCCTTAATATGAATCCATTCACGCACCTCGCAATTTCTTATCAGGAAATCTTGTTCTATGAAGGGCCGTTCGGACACTGGAAATGGCTTTTGGTATTAGGTGTCGCTTCCGTAATGCTATTTCTGTTTGGGTACTTTGTATTCGACAGGTTGCGGGATTCGTTTGCCGAGGAAGTTTAGATTTCAATGACTGCTATTGAAGCCTCGAATGTCAGCAAGATCTACCGTCGATACGGTCGACAGCGCCAATTTGCAACTCTGAAAAGTGCTCTCCTTTCTCGAAGTCTGGTTAAAGATCTAAAGCCCACTGAAACTCTCTCGGCATTACGAGATGTTTCATTTTCAGTCAAAGCTGGGAGTACTTTCGGAGTAATCGGCCGAAATGGATCAGGGAAAAGCACTTTACTCAAGCTTGTAGCTGGCATTACTAAGCCGACAGATGGCCATTTGAAGGTACAGGGGAGAATTTCAGCACTGATCGAATTGGGGGCTGGTTTTCATCCTGAAATTTCTGGTCGGGAGAATGTTTTTATTAATGGGATTATGCTGGGCCTTTCTAAGCAGGAGATTACGAAACGGTTTGATGAGATTGTCGAATTTGCCGAGCTCGAAGATTTTATCGATGCACCCGTTAAGACTTACTCATCTGGAATGTATATCAGGCTTGGTTTTGCAGTTGCTATTCATGTTGACCCGGATGTACTGCTTGTGGATGAGGTTCTTGCTGTTGGAGACGAGAGTTTCTCGCACAAGTGCCTAGATAAGTTCGCAGAATTTCGAAGGAAAGGGAAAACGATCCTTTTCGTGACGCACGGCCTCGGTCTCGTTGAGCGTTTTTGTGATGATGCGATTTGGCTTGATGCAGGGACCGTTAAGGCGGCTGGCGATCCGAAACGAGTTATTGGAGCTTACCTTTCTGATGTCAAACTGCAAGAAGAAGCATCGCTCAAGGCCAGCGATACAAAGGTTCAAGCCAGCGCTGAAATCGTGACAACCCCTGAATTAGTTGAATCGTCTCCAGAGGATTCTATGGTGGTCGCCACTGAAGTTCCTAAAGATTTATCTCGTGCGGCGGAAGGCCGATGGGGATCTAGAGATGTTGAAATAACTGACGTTTCACTTATTGGGAAATCAGGTTCTCCAGGGCACTTGTTTCAATCTGGCGAAGCGATGGAAATCCAGATTCGAGTCAAAGCGCCCAATCGTGTCTCGGACTTTGTCTTCGGCGTTGGATTTTTTAACGCGGACGGTGTTTGTTGCTACGGAACCAATACAAACCTTGAGAAATTTCAAGCATCTGAATTTTCAGGTGAAGGTGTTGTCTCCTTCAAGATCGAGAATCTTGATTTGGTTGAGGGAACATACAAACTGGATGTGGCCGTACACTCTGAGCAAGGGATACCATACGATTACCATCGTCTTCTCTACACTTTTCGGATCAAATCACGCCTAAAGGATGTTGGAATTTATCGTCCAGTCCACCGCTGGGAATTTTCACCAGCTATTCGCTTTGAGGCTGAGACTAAGGCGGAAACAGAATGACCACCCATAATTCACGACCACTTCTTCTGACGTAGTGATTTCCCATGCCTCTGATCGATTTGGATGATGCTGTGGCTTTGGCCGAACAATTCCGAGCTGCGGGCCGAGTGGTTGTATTCACGAATGGTGTTTTCGACTTGCTTCATCCTGGACACATTAGATATCTCCGGGCAGCCAGAAGAGAAGGCGATGTGCTGATCGTTGGTACCAACTCGGATCGGTCCGTGCGGAATAACAAGGGATCGACACGTCCCATCGTTGCGGAGAAGGAACGAGCAGAAATTCTTGCCGCCCTCGAATTTGTAGATGCTGTGCTGATTTTTGACGAGGACACACCAGAGATGGTGATTCGGCGGATGGCACCAGACGTGCTTGTTAAGGGCGCTGATTGGGAAGTTTCCCAAATTGTGGGTCGAGAGATTGTAGAGGCACGTGGAGGTAGAGTTGTCCGCATGCCAGTCGAATCTGGCTTCTCAACAACTGCAATCATAGAGCGGATTCTTCGTCAGCACGGCAGAAGAAACATTGAAATAAAACAGGAAAACTCAGAGGGTCACCGTGATAGCTCTTAGCGCGATGGATTTTAGAGGGGCAGACACGATCGAGTGAACGTAGTTTCTGGTTCGTTAGACTCTCTAAGCGTCAGAGCTCTTTTGAAAAGTGCTGCCGACCGTGCGACCCTGACACCATCAGAAACTGTGTCGGGGCTGACCTCCTCCGCCCAAGCTCTGTTGGCTGCTGAAGCTTCGAAGAACGCTCTCGTTGTGCTCGTTGTCCCGTCTGATGTTGCTGTTGAACAGATGAGCCTCGACGTGAGGTTTTTTCTTACAGAGCTGGAAGGTGGTTCAACACATGGCGTTGATCGTACTGTTCTGCCCTTTCCCTCCCATGAGGTTGATTTATATCGTGGCTTAATGCCGCACCTAGAGGTAATTTCTAGGCGCACACAAGTGCTCTACAGCCTAGTCGAAGGGTCTGCGAGGGTTGTTGTTACGTCTGCGCCTGCACTTCTCCCGAGGTTGAGTTCACCGGAGCGATTGCTCCAAGCATCGATTCGACTTTCAATAGGCCAAGAAATTTCTCCGACGATCCTCGCTGACGTGTTTACTGATGCAGGATTCACGAGAGAAGATTTGGTCGAAAGACACGGTGAGTTTTCCGTGCGCGGTGGAGTTCTTGATTTTTTTCCAGTAGGTGATGATCAGCCTGTACGATTGGAATTTTCTTATGAATCGATTGAATCGATCCGTCGCTACGATCCTGAGACTCAGCGTTCAGATGAGACGCTAGATCGGGTTTCTGTAGTGCCTCTCAAAGAAAATTTTGATGAAGACGATCCAGTGGACAGACCAGCCCGTCCGGCCACGGCCTTCGACTATTTTCAGCACAAGAAACAACCGTTGTACTTAATTTCTGAACCAGAAGATGTTTGGAAACAAGGTGCCGGCTGGGCTAATCGGATAGCAGCCGGTTTTGACGAAGCCACCAAGCGCGGAGACGAGTTTCCCTCTCCGCGGTTCCTGTATGTTGACTGGCCGACAGTTAAGTTAAGGTTTCAGCACGCTGTCAGGCTAGAGAAGCTTCAAATTGATCACCCCTTTATCGAGAATTCTAATCAACGTTCATCAGCGAACGTTGTAGAAAAATCTAGTAAACCACCTCGGTCACAGATCGCACAACACGTTGCGTGTCAGCCTGCAGCTGATTTTAAGGGTAGGATTGGTGACTGGGTGAACACAGTTCGCTTGGCTTGGGATCGCAGTGAAAATGTGTTGTTTGTGGCCACCACACCTGGTCGTGCCAAGCGGACCATAGAAATGCTTGCCGATCTCGATGTGGCAGCACAACTGGTAGATGATGATAAGGCTTCACAGCCAACGACACTTCTGGTTACGGTAGGCAGACTTTCTCGTGGATTCAGGATGCCCACTGCCAGGCTCCAGGTTTTTACCGAGAGCGATGTCTTCGGAGAAGATCGGCATCTACAAGTACCTCGTCGCATACCCACGCGTGCTTTTCAGTCAGACTTCCGCGATCTTAAAACTGGAGATTTCGTCGTACATGTTGAGCATGGGATCGGGATCTTTGTCGGACTGCGACAGATCGACGTTGATCGCTCACCACAGGAGTTCATGGAATTACGTTACTCGGGTGAGACGAAGCTTTTTGTGCCGGTTGAACGGTTAGATCTGATACAGAAATATGCTGGTGGATCTCATCCTTCTCTCGATCGTTTGGGAGGAACAACGTGGGAACGTGCAAAGAAAAAAGTTCGCCATGCCATGCGCGATATGGCCGAGGAATTACTCAGGCTCTATGCAGCACGACGAGCAACAGCTGGACATGCATTTGGATCAGATTCGCATTGGCAGCAAGAGTTCGAAGCTGCGTTTGAGTACGACCTAACCTCTGACCAAGCCTCAGCTGATCAGGACATTAAGCGTGACATGGAAGCACCGTTCCCAATGGACCGATTGCTGTGTGGGGATGTAGGTTACGGTAAGACTGAAGTTGCGATGCGGGCGGCATTCAAGGCCGTGATGGAAGGCAAACAGGTGGCTTTACTTGCGCCGACAACAGTCTTAGCTTTTCAGCACTTAGAAACGTTCAAGAGTCGGTTTAAGCCGTTTCCTGTTCATGTGGACATGATTAGCCGGTTTCGCTCCAGAGCAGAGCAGAAGGATACACGTGCTCAGCTTGAGGCAGGGAAAATCGATGTCATTGTTGGCACACACCGATTACTGTCGAAGGATATAAAATTTAGAGATCTTGGTTTGCTCCTTGTCGACGAGGAACAAAGATTCGGAGTTGCTCACAAAGAACAAATCAAAAAGATGCAGGCACGCGTTGATGCTCTTTCCATTACTGCTACTCCTATCCCTCGTACGCTAAACATGTCGTTGGTGGGTATCCGTGACATGTCCGTAATTGAAACACCGCCTAAAGATCGTCTTTCGATTCAGACTAGTGTGGTTCAGTTTGACCCTAGGATGATCGAACGGGCCATTCGAAATGAAATCGCCAGGGGCGGACAAGTATTTTTTGTCCACAACCGGGTGGAATCGATTTTTTCGATCGCCAATCTTGTGCGACAGTGCGTACCAGAAGCCAAAGTTTCTGTGGGACACGGGCAAATGCCTGAAGAGCAACTAGAGCGAGTTATGATCGATTTTGTTGCTAAGCGTTCTGATGTCTTGGTGGCAACGACAATTATCGAGAACGGTTTAGATATACCCAATGCCAACACGTTGATTGTGAACCGTGCCGACCGATACGGCCTTGCGCAGTTGTATCAGCTTCGTGGACGAGTAGGTCGGTCTGATCGTCGAGCTTACGCATACCTAATTGTTCCACCTGAAAGTATGCTGACGTCGTTGGCAAAGAAGCGTTTGGCGGCGATCAGGGAATTTAGTGATCTTGGAAGTGGGTTTCGAATCGCTGCACTAGATCTGGAAATACGAGGGGCAGGTAACCTTCTTGGTGGTGAGCAGAGTGGACATATTGGTGCTATTGGCTTTGAAATGTACACAAAATTGCTTGAGGAGGCGGCACGAGAACTAAAAGGTGAAGCGCTTAATAACGAAACACGTGCGGCTATTAATTTGAAAGTTGATCTCAGAATAGACGACACTTACATTTCTGATACGAACCAAAGAATGACTGTTTATCGGAAGATTGCCTCAGCTCGGGAGGAGGAGGCTTTGGTGCGAGTCCTTGAGGAAGTTAACGACCGTTATGGCCCGCCACCAGTTTCGGTTCTCAACCTTGCGAAGTATGGACGGATTCGTGTGTTGGCTGAGTCCCTTGGGATCTTAACAATCGTTAGAGAAGGGTTAAGTGCAGTCCTAAAGTTCAGTCCAGATACGAAGGTTGATCCAGAAGTGCTTGTGCAACTTATTCATAGGCGGTCAGATGTGCGACTGATTCCACCATGCACTATGCATCTCGACCTTTGTCCGCAAGATGTCGATTTGCGTGGTGGTGAGGAAATTGGTTTACGTAAAGATGCAACACGGTGTTTCGAAAAACAAGAGGATGGGGAAACTAGTGACATCTTCGTACGTGTGGCTAATTTACTCGATGAGTTGAGTGTGGCGACATCGATCCGATAAGATTTTGATTCTGATATGGTTACTCAACCTAAACGTGAAGACTTACGGAGCCCGAAGGGGATTTTAATGAGAAGATTCCTACTTGTAGGACTTGCCGCATTTCTAGGTACATCGTCTCCGAGTGCTGATGTTCTCGAACAAATTCTCGTTAAAGTTAATGGTGAGATTTTTACTAAGATTGACCTCGAACAACGCCAATTCGCGTACCTTCGCCTGGAAAACCCGGGCTTAAGACTTGAAGATATCGAGGGAAACGAAACGTTGCAACAAGTGCTGAGCAAGATAACGCCTCGCATCTTAGTCGAGGCCGTTGATGAACTCCTCGTGGTACAACAAGGGAAAGCCCTCGGATATCAGCTGACGGACGAGCAGTTTGAAGACATTATTGAGAATATTAGGGAAGAGAACGATATCGAAAATGATGAACAATTCCAAATCGCCCTAGACCAAGAAGGTATGACTCTGTCCGGGCTGAGGCGATCACTAGAACGACAGATGCTAGTTTCTCGTGTTCAGCAGTTCGAAGTAATCTCAAAAATAAATGTTAATGAGGATGAACAGCGTGAATATTACGAGAAACATATGGATGAGTTTGTGATGCCACCTGAAGTTACGATTCGTGAGCTTCTAATCTCTGTATCCGACGAGGGTACAAAAACCGATGGGAACCAATTTAGTGAGAGTCACCCAGCGGCTAGCATGGATCACGCTAGATTGAGAGCGGAGGCGGCTCGTAAACGTATTCTCGAGGGCGAGAGTTTTTCTACAGTTGTTACCGAACTATCCGACGCTCCTTCGAGAGCCAATGGGGGACTTATTGGTCCTGTGAACCCAGATGAATTAATACCTATGCTTAGGTCGATCGTTATGGATATCCAGGTCGGTGAGATCAGCGAGATTGTACAAACTGCACTCGGCTACCAGATCTTCAAGCTCGAATCTTCATCCCTTAACACCCACCACTCGTTTGAGGAAATTCGGCCAGAAATATCAAAAAGAGTCTACGCAGAAAAGGGAGACGATGCTTACAAACGCCTAATTAAGGACCTGAGGTCTGAGGCGATCATCGATTGGAAGAATAAGGATCTGGAGAAGATATACCTTGAAGGACTCAAAGGTTCTGAATTAGTTTCTTCTAAATGAAAGACCTTGAGGATTTTTGTAACCGTGGAGTAGGTGAGAACAGTCTTTTCTCATAGAGACTTCTCAAACTACCTTTGCTTCACAGCGCCTGACCCTTACCGTAGAATATGGGTGTCGGTAAATGAAGATACTTAACCCGATTTCGACTATTACCTCATTAAATTTATCCCCGCCTCTGGGGCTTGCTCCAATGGCTGGTATGACTGATACGGCTTTCTGGCGTTTGGTTAAACGGCAGGGAGATTGCGGTCTTGTAGTTACAGAAATGGTCAGTTCGGAGGGTCTAGTTCGGGGCATAGGACGAACGCTTGAATATGCTGAGTACACCGAAGAGGAACGGCCAGTGGCAATCCAAATTTTCGGAGGAGATCCGGATCGGATGGCATCAGCGGCTCGGATTGTAGAGTCGATGGGTGCAGATATTGTTGATGTTAATATGGGTTGTCCAGTTCCTAAGATCGCTAAACACAATGCAGGGTGTAGCCTGATGCGTAAACCTGATCATGCTGCTCGTGTGGTTCAGGCAATGACTAAGGCTGTAGGGATTCCCGTTACTGTAAAGATGCGTGCCGGGTGGAGTGAAGAAGAAATTAATGCGCCAGTGCTTGCTGAACGGATGCAGGATGTCGGTGCTGCCGCGCTGACTGTACACGGTCGGACGGCGAAACAATCTTATTCTGGTTTCTCTGACTGGGATTTGATTGCGGAGGTAGCTAGTCGTGTTCAGATTCCGGTGTTTGGATCTGGGGATTGTGTCGAACCAGAACAGGCTCTCAAGCGAATACAGGGGTGCCCCGTGAGCGGAGTCATGGTTGGGCGAGGAGCATTGCGAAACCCGTGGATTTTTGCCCAGACAGCAGAGCTGCTAAGGGGACAAACACCACGAATTGTTACTGCAAAAGATCGAGGGAAATTTTTATTAGACTACATCGAATTATTGATGAGAGAACGTGTAAACGAAGCCGAAGGCTTCCGACACACGGTTCCCAGTGCATCGGGTTTGCCGGAAAGTTCTTTATCTGGATATTCTCCTGCCAGGGGTCGCGAACGCTGGGTAATCAATAAGCTACGTGCTCTTGTTTCTTGGTACAGTAAAGGTATTGAGAATGGATCCCGCCTACGAGTGGCCGTCAACAGAGCCGAATCTGTAAACGAATTACGGGATCTTATTGAGGAATTTTTTGGCGAGCAGGATCCATCTTTGTTCAACGTCGCAGCTAGTCGATGTTGAAGTTTTTGTTTTCCTCTATCTCCTCAAGCTTAAAGTCGTAGATTAGTCCGGTGTCGAGTACTTCCGTGAAACGCGCAGCGAGGTCATCATGTACTGGATGTTGTAGGTATGATTGAAGCCCCTCAAGATCGTCGAATTCAATAACTGCAGCGTAGGAAAAGTTTTCCACCATGGCTTTTTCGTAGTCCCGCCCGTGTAGAACACGTCGTCCGACCCGAAATCGTTTAATACTAGGTACTTCCTTGCAGACTTTGACTACGGATTGTTCGAGTGCTGTTTGTTCTGGCACCGTAAGTCCGGGTTTTGGTCGGAACAAAACAACGTGTATCACCATATCAGTTCTTGGTTGGCCTCATTCTCTAAAATGGTCTGACGTGTCTGTAGTACCTATGGCTGGGTTGAACCCATGTTGCGTAATCTCTCGAGACGTTTGAGTTTTTCAATAAGAGTCGTACGCTTGATATTTAGTAATTTTGCCGCACGTCGTTTGTTACCGCCAGTTTTTTCTAAGGCGCTGTGAATGAGCGTTTGTTCAATCTCATTCATATGCTTGTCAAAGTCGAGTCCATTCTCGAGATTGTGAATTACGGATGTGGGATTTTGTTCGCTTACATTTAAAATTTCTTTCGGGAGAACAGAGGCTTCAATTTGTGACAGACCTGGGCTTAGGGCGAGAGCGCGTGCGACCGCGTTTTCCAGTTGGCGGACATTGCCAGGCCAGGAGTATGCCATTAGCCAACGCATTGCTTCCTGTGAGACAGACATTGGAGGTCGAGGCGGTTGTGATTCTGTACAGAATTGTTGAATGAAGTAATGGACTAGAAGCGGGATGTCTTCTCGTCGCTCTCGTAAAGCTGGCAGTTGGACTGGAATGACATTTAGGCGGTAGTACAAATCCTCTCGAAACGTGCCGTCAGCCACCATTTGGCCGAGATCTGCATTAGTAGCGGCGATCACTCTTACGTCGATCTTGGTAGTGGTTGGATCACCCACGCGCTGAAACTCTCGTTCCTGAAGCACCCGTAGGAGTTTCGTTTGGACAGAGAGGGCCATGGTACCGACTTCGTCAAGAAACAAGGTCCCTTTGTGGGCTTGTTCAAGTCTTCCCTGTCGTGCTGCGATGGCGCCTGTGAATGCTCCACGGGTATGACCAAAGAGTTCAGCTTCTAGTAGGGTTTCTGGTATTGCACTACAGTTGATTGCGACGAAGCGCTGAACACGCCGATGACTGTTATGGTGGATCGCTCGGGCTACGAGTTCTTTACCAGTACCTGTTTCCCCACTTAGGAGGATTGTGCTTGTGGTGGTTGCTACCGTTTCGAGGAGCTGAAACAAATTCCGCATTGCTGAGCTCCGTCCAATAATGCCCTCGAAACGGTACAATTTCTGTAGCTGCGAACGGAGATAGGCATTTTCTGATTTCAGCCGACGCTGTTCAAGAGCTGAAGATAAAACATGTAGTAATTCGTCGAACTGAAAAGGTTTCGTAATGAAATTACTTGCTCCCTGCTTAATTGCATTGACCGCGTCTTTAACGGTACCGTAACCGGTCACGACGACACCAATAATCTCAGGATAACGCTCAAGTGCATTTTGTAACACTTGTCCGCCATCAGTGCCTGGTAGCCGCATGTCAGTGATCAGAATATCGAAAGCAAACTCAGCCAGGCGTTCAAGTGCGATCTCACCACTTTCGGCCTGTTCGACGATGTAGCCCTGTTCGGTTAATCGTTCGGCTACTGCTTCACGGAGGTCAGTTTCATCTTCTACAAGAAGCAGATGATTATCTTTTTCAAGCATTTAGTGGGTAGCCAACATTTTGACACCCAGTCAAATATCGGTCAAGACGTGCAGACTATTGAAATCCTGTGAGTGACCGATACTTGGGAAAACGGCTAGGGACAGACCCGTGACGGAATGAGAAGGCGGGTGAATTTGGCTATGCGGAGTCGATCTGTTATTAAATCGGTCCGAGAATTTAGTGAGCTGAAATTATGATGATTGTTGACCGGAAAACGCTTTCGATCATGAAGGCATGCGAAGAGGTGGGTGTCAGTCGTCGAACAATCTACAATTGGATTGCGAGTGGCAAGGTTGAATATGTGCGGACTGCAGGTGGTTCCGTACGAATCTTCGCGGACACACTCTGGCGGGAGCCTGGTGAATCTGAACGAAGGACGTCTTGGTCGGTATCTTCCGCCGCTCAGCATCAGAATGATGCTTAGAGCGTGGAGATAAGCGACACACTCTACTCTGGTATTTTCAGATGAACCCTTCGGACTCAGGTTTGTGCCGAGTGCCTTGCTGTATCTCGAAAGATTTTGGTGTGACTCAATTTCTTGTATTGTTCTTTTGTGGCTAAAAGCTCGATTATGTCAAAAAAACGACACTTAAAACCAAATTTTGTCATTATATTGACAGTTTCGGTTCAATGATTTATTCACTAATTCACTTATTTTCACACTGCAGCATACCTTCAAATACTTGAAAAATATAAGGTTAGACTAAATAGAAAACATTAAAAATTTAGTATGAGCCTTGTTGGCCATAGTTGGCACCTGAGTTGCTAGTTATTATGAGCGGCTGCCGAGATTCCGTTGTTGAATTTTCGGTTGATGCCTTACTTTTATGGTCGTTTCCCAACACCGATAGACGACCGAGTCTTTTAATTTAAGGAGATGCTATGCAGTGTCAACCTCTTGCTGTTAAGCAACAAGATCAGGTCGTGGCTAGTCTGTCTTTCGTGGAATCTCTAGCACGACGAGTTGCAGCTTCAATGCCCCACTCTATTGATCTCGCTGACCTTGTCCAGGACGGAGTTCTCGGACTCATTGATGCTGTTCACCGGTTTGACAAAAGTCGAGGAATTAAATTTGAGACTTTTGCAGAGCAACGTGTACGTGGAGCGATGATCGATGCACTGAGAAAAGATGCCTGGCCACGTGGGGTCCGGCGTATTCGTAGACAGCTAGAGACCGCGCGTGAAGAACTCCGGCGAGAGCTTGGCTGTGAACCGTCGCTCAGTGATTTGGCCACGCGAGTTGGTTCAGACG
Source organism: uncultured Vicinamibacterales bacterium (assembly GCA_964594555.1). GTDB lineage: Bacteria > Acidobacteriota > Vicinamibacteria > Vicinamibacterales > CAZQMT01 > CAZQMT01. The sequence goes on along the minus strand of CAZQMT010000013.1, from coordinate 14,159 downwards.
AAGAGCGTCTTGGAAAAACCATTGTTCGAATTAAAACCATCGAATCAACCTCACCGCTCACGACTGCTGAAAATCTTGACGAGACAAATTTACCTCCGGTAATGCTGCCTTCAGTACCTCAAACACCTGAAAACTTGTGTGGACAACGAGAGTCTGAGGAGCGCGTGCGCGATGCTATTGCTTCACTGCCACCTCGAGAAAGGAAGGTGATAAGCCTTTACTACTACGGTGAAGCGACGATGAAACAGATTGGTGTGGAGATCGGGGTTAACGAATCACGTATTTCTCAGCTTCACGCCAGGGCCATTCGACGTCTTCAAAAAAGCCTTACACTTGATTTTTCTCCTCTGACCTTGACAGCGGCCATTCGACCGGCTCTTCTAGAGTTTAAGAAATCGGAAAGAGCCCAGAAAACAAATGAACATAGTGAGAACTACGGTTGGAAGGCAGGGAAGCCATCTAATACAGAACAGAAAAATGGCGTAATACTTCCCTACTCTAGAGCTTCACGAGCCATCCGTTGTAAATCATCTAGGCGAAATGGTTTCGTTAGTAATCGGCAACCGTTTTCCTCTAAAAATCGCTCGGTATCGGCATCAACAATGTCACCGCTTACAAAAACGACACGACGTGCCAATGCTGGTGAAGTTGCTGCGATAGCACGGTAGAAATTAACCCCATCAAGCCGAGGCATTTTGAGATCACAAAATATGATCACGTAATTATGAGTTCCCGTGAGTTCGAGAGCTTGTACTCCGTCACTGGCATGGTCAACACTAAAACCGATATCTCTGAGGCCATCGGCCATGGCGCTTGCTAGCGCTGTTTCGTCCTCCACAATGAGTACAGATGCGTCCTGGCTTGAAGCTACTTTTACTTCTGGTGCCGGTTTTTGTGTCGGATTTTTTTTCGGCGCACCTTTCCTTGCGGGCAACTCGACGAAGAAAGATGCACCTTGTCCCGGAGATGACTTGACACGAATTTTTCCACCGTGTTCCTGGGCAATCGCATAGGCGACTGTTAAACCCAAACCAGTACCCTTACCAACATCCTTCGTGGTAAAGAAAGGGTCAAAAATTTTCAACTGCACGTCCTCTGGAACACCAGGACCATCGTCGTTTACCTCTAACACAACGATTTCATCTTCGATGTTGTGCCAGGTCCTGAGAACAAGAGTGCCCCGGCCGTGTGCCGATTGCATAGCTTGTTCGGCGTTGATGATTAGATTTAGTAAGACTTGCTGGAGTTGATAGGGATCGGCAAAGGTTGCTGGGAGACCTGCAGTGAGTCCATCGATTACGGTTATGTTGGTTACACTTTGCTCGTATGTGCGAAGCGCCATCGTCTCTCGAACCACTTGGTTGACATCCACCATCGTTCTTGTTGTGTGGCGTTTTCGTGCGAACGTTAGAAGCTTTCGTACGATCTTTGCAGCACGTTCTGATTCGCGGAGAATTATTTCTACACCGCGTTTTGAAGTGTCGTCGAGAGGCCGATCAGAAAGGCGCTCAGACCAGGTCAGAATTGTCGCGAGTGGGTTATTAAGTTCGTGCGCAACGCCGGAAACTGTTTGACCGAGTGCGGCGAGTTTTTCGGCTTGCAGTAGCTGGTGGTACACATCCCGTGTCTGGTCCTCGAGTCTTCGACGCTCGCTTACGTCACGCATGAGTGCATTGACTGTAAGTTCGTTTGGAGTGCTGGAATGTTCTACGTGTGCGGTGATCTCTAACCACATTGGGTTGCCGTCGGCTCTTCGGAGCTTGAGGATGTAGTCAGATACGGCTCCATCACGCTTTAATCGCTCGATAAGGATCTCTCGTGTCTGGTTGTCGGAAAATCGGTCTGTATCGAACGGACGCACTTGCGATGGATCGGTCTCCGCCGAATATCCGAACATTAGTTTTAAGTGTGGATTAGCAGCGAGAGTTGTTGTCCTGGTGGCCGTAATGGTACCAACGTAGACGCCTTCGTGCACAGATTCAAAAAGGCGCGACAAAACCTCAGCTTTTTGAGCTTTCGGTGAGTTTGAAGAATTCGTGCGGTTTCCAGCCACAAGCGGTAACAGGCTCCCACAGATAGACTTTGATGTCAGACGCGCTACTTATTGAAAATTTTAACGATCTTGAAAAACTAGATCCCGTAAGTACGCGTTGCTAACTAAATGGCTTGATAATCATCCTTGCGGACCGAGGGCAAATGTCATACTACCGGCAGCAACAAGACGACCATCGACGAGGGCCTTTCCGCGTAGCATTCCCATTCGGCTCCGTAGGCGTTTAACGGCGACATCAACTCTTAAGATGTCACCAGGGTATACTAAACCTCGATAACGAACGCGCTCAATGCCCATAAAATAAATTAGTTTCTGGCGGTTTTCTGGTTTAGCGAGAATTAAAATTGCACCGACCTGTGCCATTGTTTCCGTTAAAATCGCTGGAGGGAGAACAGGTCGCTCACCAGGGGTATTTGAGAGGTGGGGCTCATTCAGCGAAACGTTCTTGATTCCGGTAATTCGTTTATCGATTTCGAAGTCGACAATTCGATCGACCAATAAAAATGGGTATCGGTGCGGAAGAATTCGTTCGATGGCAGTGTAGTCGAGGACTGACTGATCGGTGTCCATGTCTTATTAACCCTAGTCAGTATAGTCAGGTTCGTGTGCGACGAAAAGACCCTAGGCTTGGAAAAGTCGTGCGACGCTTACAGGACTTGACCTTCTGAGGCAGAAAATGAGTGGTCACGACAGAATCGTGAACGAACAACACGGGATACAGTGATGCCAGTGCCTGGTGAGATTATGCATCCCGTTGATCCCGCGTGACCACCCAGTACGTGAGCAAGAACTGTGCCTTGAGAATAAAAGTGAAACTCAAGTAAGTTTTAGATGTAAAAACTTCTGCTGTCTTCATTTGACAACAGTACCGTGTCCTCACTTGGTGACCCTAGAGGGATTGTGTGTGTGTAATGGCGGGAGTTAACCTAGGCGTTTATGTTTCACATCGTGAGCGGCTTGTGCCCGTGCCGGAGACGGAACTAAGCTAGCTAGCTGTGCTGCGATGATTTTGGTTACTGCTTCACATTTTTCGTCAGATTCCTCACCGTTTTTGAATTCGGCAGTAACAACGCCCATACAGCTCAGACCCGTAAAAATTGGTACGATTAGAGCACCACGGGAATCGTCATTGGTGCCTGCACTAACGATTTCAGAGGTACCCTCTCGAAAGGCTGCGGCAGTGGCGTTGTCGCCATCGGTTTTGATTACCCCCAATTGTTCGAGCATTTCAGCGCGGTAACCGTGTGCTAAAACTGGACGCAGTTGAACGCCAGTCGGGTCCGCCAACCAGACTACAATTTTGGCTCCGTTGATAAGTCCTGAGGCTCGGCGGAGAAGAGCTGGGAGCGTGTCAGTGTCAGTAACACGACTGAAGTCAGAACAAAGTTCTGCAATCTCGGTGAGTGCAGTACTAGGAGCGCTCTTCGCAACAAGGGGAGGTGTAGTACTTCCGGCTAAGGTCTTCGCAATGTCGAGTGGTTGATTGGCATTGAACTCTGCTGTAGATGCCACTGTCGGTCGACCGAAGGGTAGTAGCAGGAGAGAGGTCAAAAGCCCAACGGCTGCAGCACCCAAGATGGTGGCAGTCTGATCACGAAGTCGCTGGTTATCAACAGAAGCCCTGAGTTCCTGTTCTTGTGTAAGTGCTACACGGAGGTGTTTTGCTGTTGTGTTTGTCATCTCTTGACCTTCAGTGAAGATCAAGTCAGAGGCCATGAGACGATGACCGTTTCGTCTGTACTCGGTCACGTGTTTATCCATCTTTGAGAAGTCAGACATTGCTGTCGTGGCCGCGCTCAGGGATTCGGCGGTTTTATCACTACTTGCCAGCGATGTAAGCCGAGTTAGACCGTCAAGGATTGTCTTTTGAATTAGCTCAACCCTCGTTATCCAAAATGTTCCCTCCTGTCCATCAGCTATGTATGCCTGTTGTGCGGCACGGAGGTCTGAGACTGAGACAAGTATGTCGTTGAGAGAAGCGTCAAACTCAGTTTTTCTTTTTGAATCTGTACTGGCTTGCTGCTGCAGGTCCAGGAGTCGGTATCCAGCGACAAAAACGGTGACCACGAAAAGTAAAAAGATCACTATACGGACAGGCAAACTCTTCATGGCAATGGTTTTTCTGAAAACACCTTAAGTTGTAGGCTCTAATTCGAACACAAGAGGAAATGAGCCTGTAAACGGCTGAGAGGTTCGACAGTCGCTGTCTCTGGAATTTAAGGATGTGGTTCGTAGGGTCAATAGGCGAATCACGTGTAACCCTCTAGTCTCGATAACTTAAGATCCTGACCTGAACCAAAGGTCTTATTGTTGGTATGCGTGACACTTCTTTGGATGCCACTTGTAACGGTCACGCAATCTACCCAAGAGTATCATGAATACAGGAGATAGAATGTGGCGTTATGAAGTGCTTGGATCCTTTACCGGTGGTCTAAGAATGGCGTAAGTCGGAAGTCCGATGCCTTTAAATTGATCTAGCACCTGTTTGGCAGGTGAGACGCTTGGGTCTTCTGCTCTGAACTTAATCTTCACGTAATTTTCTATTTTGTTAAGAACTTCGGGATCCTCGAATGTTGTTTGATCCATGACAAGGCAATTTTTACACCAAGTGGCCCATACGTCGACAAGTACTAACTTGTTCTCAGTTCTGGCTGTCGCGAGGCCTTCACTCAGTGAATCGTACCAACCAGCCTCAATCTTCGCCTTAACACTATCCGTGACCTCGGTGGCGTCAACCCACCGATTACTAAAAATCTCGTAAGACAAGTAACCGTAGTAAGACGCTGTTGCAAGGATAAATATCCCCAATACCTGTTTTACTCGGACCATCCAAAGCCCTGGCTTTGGTAGAAATGAAAGTCCAGCCCCAGCGATTGGCCATGGTAAGGCCATCCCCAAACCTAGAAAAAATGGCAGAAGCAAAGCTCCAGTAACTCCTGTCGCGTACAAGCTACTTGCAAAAAGAATGACTTGAATTACGACTGGTGCTACACAAGCACCTGCCAGTAGTGCTGAAATTGCACCCATTCCAAATGCAATAAAAAAAGAACCTTGTCCGCCGTTCCCAATTTGAAACTTGTTCTGGAGGTGGGACAGGTCAATCGCAACAAGATCGAACATGGCGAGGCCAAGTACGACAAAAATTAAAGCGATGGAGAGATTAAACCATGGAGACGAGTTAATTGTGCCGAATGTGCCGGCCGTCAAAATGACTACAAGGCCTAAGACACCATAAACTAAGGCCATCGCGGACCCATACGTTGCACCCAGTGCGAAGCCCCTAGAACGAGATCTTGCTTGAGTTCCAGCTCCAATGATCGCTAGGTTGATTGGAACCATGGGTAACACACAGGGAGTGAGATTTAGGGCCAAACCCCCGATTAGTACGATCATCAAGATTGCCAACGGGCCACGTCCTTCAAACCATCCTCGTTCCGAAGAACCGCTTTCTGCCGCGGTGACGAATTCTAAAAAATCCTCACTGTTGAGATAACCGCCCGTAGTACCAACTACAGTAAATTGACTCAACAGATCGATGGAGGAATTGTCCGTGCGCCGAGTGTCGGAGACAATTTCCTGACGAGGAATTTTGGATGGAGAGCGAGTGATAGCTACCTGCTCATCGAATGAGAGACCGGCAAATAAAACGGAATGGATAGGAACGATTGGTTCGTTGACTGGAACCACACGGAGGGAGAGCGTGGTGCTCAACGATGAAGGCATGTAGCACATAGTCTCATCGCAGGCTTGATACCTAAGTGTGACCGGAATTATGTACTCATCTACTGGTAGATCTTTAGAGATTGCCAGCGTAAATCCAATCGTGAATTCTTCTTCAAATACTTCAAGTGGTTCGACAAGTCCGGTTTGTTCAAATAAAACCGCCTCCGGGTAAACAAGGCCAACCGGACGAATTCCTTGGGGAGTGTCTAGGTTCAGGGCGGTTGGGATGAGTGATTCGTCGAGAGGTGAGTTAGAGTTGATGTGATAACCCTGTTCTAACTGGACACTAATAGCTCCCCGAATCGATGTTCCCGCATGGGCAGCCGTAGATTCTAGTGCCATCTCTGAGTTGATCTGAATCTGGCCAGATTGAGCGAGACCAGGACTGATTGTACTGATGGAAATTAGTACGACTGAAATTATGTAACGACCTAGCGTGGTGATCACAGCGACCGCCCCATGTAGTGTAGATAGTCACTGGTTGAGGGGGTTATCACACCACGGCACTTAGCTCGGGAAGTGAAGATATTAAGGTGCATTCTTGTCTGATGAAAGGCTAATATGAGCGTTTCTGAACAATGATTTTAGCCTTTAGTTTTTGATTAAGTTAGGCTATTTTTCCGAAAATATTTGATGTAGTCTTCGATTAAAACGTAAATTTCACTCAGAGTTGACGGTGAAGCCAGGAAAATTAGTCGAAAAAAACCATCCGACGGGCAAAGTCCAAAGCCCGATCCGTATACACATAGTACACCTGTCTTACGGAGAAGACCGAGCACGAAATCCTCGTCTGTACAGCCGGCAGGCAAGTCGACCTTTGGCATAGCATAAAAAGTACCCTTTGGTTCAATGCAGTTCAATCCCTCGATAGCGTTTAAAGTCCGTGAGGTCAGCGCTGCACGAGTACTTAGCGCGCTACGAAATTTACCGATGTGAGATCGGTCACCTGTAAGGGCAGCACGGACTGCGTATTGCATCGGACCTGTGCTACAAAGACGCCCCTCCGCTAATTTTTTGATGGCCATTAGGACGCCGTCAAGTCGACTTGTAGATCCCACTGCTATCCATCCAGTTCGCCATCCCGGAGCGAAGTAGGCTTTTGAAAGTGACGAAAACGAAATGACAGGGGCATCTTCACTGAGCGAACCGATCGGTGGTTGTGTGCCCGTGTAGGCAAGGTCAGCGTATATCTCGTCTGCAAGGATCACGATATTATGACGCGAAGCGATCTTGACCAGATCCTGTCTGAGACGAGCGGGGTACACTGCTCCAGTTGGGTTGTTGGGGTCGATGATGACTAGGGCCCGCGTTCGCGGAGTAATCAGGCTCTCGATCTGTTCGGGACACGGAAGCCAACCGGTTTCAGGTTCTGTTAAGTAAGGAACTTCTTTGGCGTTAACCTTTTTTAAGATGGCAGTGTAGAGAGGGTAGCCAGGAACCGGCATAAGAACTTCATCACCGCGTTCGATTAGCACGCCGAGTGCCAGTTCGATTCCTTCGGACGCGCCGGCCGTAAGCAAGACTCTATCGGAAGAGATATTCATGCCTTGTGAGGAGAGATCTTCTGCGACGGCCTCACGTGCTGATTCGATTCCTGGGGAAAGAGTGTAGCCATTTTTTCCGTCGCGCATGGCACGAGTTACTGCTTCGACAAGATGGGGCGGTGTCTGAAATCCGAACTGAGTTGGATCTCCGATATTGAGATAGCGAACGGTTTGCCCGCGAGCTTCGATTTTAAAAGCCTCAGACACCACATTTCTGATGGCATAATCAAAGTTGTCTACCCATGAGGCTGTGGATACCGAGGATGAATTCTTTGATGACATCGCTATCAGATCCTACCAAATTGAACAAGATCCAAGGGATTTATCACGACTACTTTAAGAGGGTTGGTGCTTTATTCGACCTGTTGTAACCTAATGCTCCGTTCCAGAGGTTCGAGTGATGTGAATGAGTATTATGGTTTCTGGATTTCGGTACTGCGGACTGCTCAATGTGGCTGACTAATGAAGCCTGGAGGAACTCTTTAAATTATGGCAATTCGAACTGAACTCTCCCTTCGGCTACAGAATAGTCCTGGCGCGTTATCCAGGATCTGCCAACTCTTTTCGGAGGTTCGTATCAATAGTCTCGCACTGACAGTTGAGGCAGGTGGAATTTTTAGAACGGTTGTAGACAATCATGTGCTTGCAGCCGGTACTCTCCGTGAACAACACTACGAAGTAACCGAACGCGACGTACTCTATATTGAGATTCCAAATAATCCTGGAGCTTTCACACGAGTTTTACGATTGCTTTCGGACTCCGGTGTAAATCTTGAATATGTGTACGGCTCTGCGATTGAAGACCAATCGACTACTGCCGTTGTGGTCGGCGTGGAGGATATTCAACGGGCTGCTGCTGCCGCTGGAGTTTGAGGGGCAGCTTTGTGTTGTTTTTTAGTCTCGATGTGTCGAATGAGACTGTACCTTTTTTGGTCTTGACGGTTTTGAACGCCTTAGCAATATTTCAGAGACAAGGTGGACGATGCGACTATTCATTGAAACGATGGATGCGGTTCTCACCGATTTTTCTCCTACTGGTCAGGTTAGATTCCACGGGGAAGATTGGTCGACGCCAAACCTGCAGGAATCACGCGCGATAATTCATGCTGCACAGAATGAGATAGTTCACCTCGAAGAGTTAGTAGAATTTTTTAGTGCGGTTGATCGCGCTTCAACTGACGAGCGAGATGGTGGCTGACGAGAGCACTCTACCGTTTGAGCAGCCGCTGGATTAGATCATCTGTAAACGCGTCTGAAGGCTTAAAACAGTAAAGTACATTGGGTAGAAAACTACCTTCTTTAGAAGCGATTAGGTAAGGTTTCTCGGCTGATTCAGTTGGGGCGAAAGAGAGTCGGTCATTAGGTAAGATCCGGATAGAACCCTTTAATTCCTCACACGTGAGAAGCTTTCGCGAGGTAACGTACCCGATGGCAAGTGAGTCGTAGGGGTTGAAAGCTGATTTCCCGTACCGTTTTTCCCACCTCTCAATCCAGTCCATGGCCGGCTGATAGAGCCACTCGCCGGCTGGGGAGCTTTGTTGAAAATGTTCTATGTCTGCTTTGGTAATCCAGACCTTTGAGGAGATTTCCCACGGTGTGAGAATGAGAGGAACCTCTGATTCGATGGCAGCATCTAACAGAATTTGAAAGCCGTTTACATCGAGCTCAAAATTGAAATCACGATGCGGTAATCCATCCGCTCGAGTCAGGAATTGTTGCCCAGGCCGTCGGCCTGCAACCGCAACGATCGCATTGATATTCTTTCCGAGCTCTGGATGATTTCGTAGAACAGTAGCAATGTTTGTAACTGGGCCGAGTGCCAGCACGGTGAGACGCTGAGTACGGAGAATGTTGGCTAGTGCACGGGAAGCGGCGGTCTCTGTGCCCAACTCATCGGCATTAGCTGCGCCGCGGAACACTTCGAGTCCTGGTGGTCCGAAGAGTTTCGTAATTTCCAGCGCAATGCCATGTGCTTTTTTCAGGGGTGCGTTACCAAAAACAGTGCTTATGCCACGGATGTCGAGCTCTGGTGAATTGAAGGACTGGATCAACGCGAAACCGTCATCAACCTCCCGACCTCCAGTTTCAACGGATGGATCAGTGTCTATCCAGATGGCTGATGTTTCTTGGGCCTGAACAATCGTGTTGCTAAACCACGTTGATAGGCTCAGTAACGTTACGACTAGAAAACTCTTAAAAATTGAAGTTTCAATGTTGTTATTCATCTTGGGGACTGAGGACGAGTTGCCTCGATATGTCTAGCAGCTCGATTTTTTTCCGAAGTTTACACTTGAGCGGAAGCTGAGCTACACCGATTAAGCGCCGCATGATTTCCACACCAGCGAACTGATTTACCAATGAGCGATTTATGGTAGCACGTCCGTACGTATCGACGAGTTTATTCGCCAGCGTCTCGGGTTGTTCGGCGAGTACAAGATGGGCAAGCATTACCCCAAGGTCAAACTCACGACACCCGAAGAAACAGAACTCTGGATCGATGATCCGAATTCCACAAGGCGCTTTGAACCAGCTTCCAGGAAAATAGTCTCCGTGAAGGAGTGATGTTCCGTCTTGTAAATAGAGGTTTCCGAGTGCTTCGACTGTGTCCACGTAGGTACGGTCTTGTTGCAATTTATTCGCTTGTACAGTGAGGCCTGGAGTGAATTGATCGAGTTCGAGATCGTTGCTAGCTTCCAGAGCAAATTTAAAGATGTGAAAATGGTTGAGTGGGCGCATTTCCCGGTTGGTGAATTCTTGTCCAAAGATCGACGCATCGAACTGAGAATGAAGGCGAGAAAGATAGTTGATAAGCGTGATTGCCTCGGATTGTTTCAGGGTGTCATTGTTGTAAATCCCAGAAAGGTCCCCTGCTTCACCGAGATCTTCGAGCATCAATGTTCGAGAAGCAGGATCTGAGCCGAGAATCTTTGGCATCTGTTGCCCAAGAACGGCATCAGTTGAAGTTACTTCGTAGAAACGCGTCTCAATTAAATTCCGATCCCATGGTGCAGCGATATGAGGGTACTTTTCAACCCAAGGGCGTGATTGTTTCAGGATGAAGGTACGTTGGTTGGTTGTCACCCTCAACGTGCAGTTCATGTTACTGTCCGCCGCACGGTCTGTTGATATAAAGGTTTCACCAGGGTTAAGCCAGCCAAGTTGGGAAAGACACACTTGTACCGATGACGGATTTTCTGTGTCAATAAGGTGAACATCCGGATGTGCTTCCGAAAAAGCTCTTCGGTTGGAAAGGCTGGTTCCCGTCATAAGTGTTTTGCTGCCTCGATTTTTCTATTTGTTTCGACAACAGTCTACTTTGATGTAAGTACTGCCGCCATTGTGCTGTATGGTGCGCCTTTTCTCAGACATTGAGATATGGACTTTCATGTATGTCCTCTAATTCAAGATTCTTTGCTATTAAGCCTCAGCTGTGTAGGCGCTTCACTTCACGACGAAGGACCTTGCCGTACGCGTTCTTTGGGATTTCATTCAAAAACACCACAGAACGAGGTCTTTTGTACGCTGCGATTCTAGTTCGGCAAAAGCTAATAATCGTTTCTTGGGAAAGCGGCATGTCAGGATCGAGAGGTACAATGGCAGCTCGAACTGATTCACCCCACTCAGCATCTGGCACGCCGAAGACGACGGCTTCGCGAATCTCTGGGTGTTCCATAAGAGCTTCTTCTACTTCCCTCGGATAAATATTGGTACCACCGGAAATAATCAAGTCGTTCTTCCGATCGTTTAGGTATAGGTAACCGCGGCTGTCAAAATATCCGATATCCCCAGTATGAAGCCACCCTCCACGAAGAGTTCTCTCCGTTGCTTCAGGATCCTTCCAATAGCCCAGCATTACTACGCCGCCTCGAACCACGACCTCACCAGATTTTCCGGTATCTTGTGGTTCGTTGTACTCGTTAACGATACGTACTTCAACATCGAGCCTGGGTAAGCCAGCGCTGAGAATTGATACGCCTTGCTCTACCTCCTCTGCCAATAGTTTTGTGTTGAGGGCTGTGATGGTCATGGGTGCTTCACCCTGGCCGTAGAGTTCTGTCAAGATCGGACCGAATCGTTTAATTGCACATCGTGCGTCTTCTAAGAACATCGGTCCACCGCCCCAGATAATTGCTCGAAGACTCGATGTGTCATGTGATTCTTCTTCAGGCAAGTTAGTAAGTCGCTTCAATTGTGTAGGGGCTAGGAACGTTACGAGAGAAACTTTCCAGGCCTCCACTTCTTCGAGCAAGAGCTTCGGAGAAAAGTGTTGAGATCCATGCAGAATGTTTGTCGCGCCTTTAGCGAGAGTGGCGAGACTGTACAATCCGCTTCCGTGAGAGAGCGGTGCTGCGTGGATCACCACATCTGTTTCATTGACAGGATAATGATCGGAGTAAACGTTCATCGTCATAGCTAATAGATTTCTGTGAGTAAGCATCGCGCCTTTCGGACGCCCAGTAGTGCCAGAGGTGTAGAACAACCAGGCCACTTCAGTTTCGTCTATTTCAACCGTGCTGGCAGGTGTTGCTGGTGGCCAGATGCCGGAAACTGAAGCGTCTGATTTTTCTGTTATCGTCGTTTCAACACATTGCCAACGGCATAGCGGCAATTGCTTCGAGAGATCTCCGGCTGTTTTTTTAAAAGCGTTGTCGTGGAGGACAACTTTAGCCTCACAGTGCTGAAGTATGTAGGAGAAGTCCCTCGGATGAAGTCTGATGTTTAGTGGAACGGCGATAGCTCCAATTTTGAATATACCGAAGAGACTCTTAAAAAATGAGGGGTTATTGTGTTGGATAATTGCCACTCGGTCCCCCCGCGTAACCCCAAGATCGTAAAGTCCTCGTGCGATACGTCCGGCATCGCGCTCCAACTCATGGTAGGTGACATGCGCCTTCCCTTGAGCGACGGAAATTTTTGATGGATAGGTTTGTGCTGCGCGGCTTAGAAGGAGTGCCAGGTTCATTTTATGACTATATGTGATGTTTCGGTATCGCTAGTAGAAGAAGCCCAGAATGTAAATACTATACAATCTTGCTAGCTCAGGTAGCGGCAAGTGACACATGGGGTGAAAGCTGGTAAAAGCAAGGTCAGGAACAATACTGTGACGATAGTAAGCAAACTATTCCAGACGGTTGTCCACGAGCTTAAAACTTTGCGGGGGGCTTTCTATTGGCGGTTGTATTTGAGCCGAACTGATGAGCTGTCGTTAGTCGAGCGATTCCATCAGTTGTTCTTCGATGCACGTGCTTTCAATATGACCTGGCGGAACATCTCGTGGATGGGACATCCGATTTTGAAGTGCCCCATGGATCTTTGGCTTTACCAAGAGATCATTCATGAGCTGCGCCCAAGCTTAATCATTGAATCGGGCACGGCATTCGGCGGCAGTGCCCTATACCTGGCGAGTATCTGTGACTTAGTGGGACATGGCCGCGTTGTGACAATAGACATAGAAATTCGAGGAGAACGACCTGAGCATCCAAGGATTACCTATCTCCGAGGTTCATCCGTATCTGAGGAGGTTATGAATCAGATACGTCCAGCGGTAGAAGGTCAGTCCCCCATTCTAGTTATCTTGGACTCCGACCACCGGAAAGAGCATGTGCTCGCCGAGCTTGAAACTTTTAGTCCACTTGTCACGAACGGCAGCTACCTTATTGTGGAAGATACCAATCTGAATGGACACCCCGTTGAGCCTGATTTTGGTCCTGGGCCGGCTGAAGCGGTTGAGGAATTTCTTGCCAGCCACAAAAATTTCACAGTCGATAAAACGAAAGAAAAGTTATACCTGACATTTAACCCTGGTGGTTATCTTAAAAAGAACGGTTAAGGGCAAACTCGTCTCACCTGCTTCTTTTCCTGTTATTTCAATGTCCTGCTTCGTGAATGATGCCCTCCATAGCATCGGCAAACGTGTCGATCGCGTCGACGGTGGTGTAAACGTTCGGTGTCACGCGAATCCCCTCGAATTCCTCATGCTTAATCATGACCACCAAGATTCGGTAACGATCCCAGAGGTGATCGACAATCTCGGCAGGATCAACCCCTTCGATTCCGATCAGGCCGATTGCTCCAGCCTGAAGTGGGTCAAAGCTTGTGTAGAGTTTGACACCACGCTGTCCTTCAAGGCGTCTCGCCCACCGGTCTTTGAGATAGCGTAGGCGAGCAGCTTTTCGTCCAACACCGATAGAGCGATGGAACGTGATCGCCTCAGCGATAGCGTTGTGATTGGCTGCAGGGTGTGTGCCAATTTCTTCGAACTTTCGAATATTCTCCTTGAGTTCCTCTCGGGCTGGCTGAAGTGGCCATAGGTCCTCGATATTTTCTTTACGCACATACAAAAACCCGGTGCCGATTGGAGCAAGTAACCATTTATGCAAGCTCGTACCGTAGTAGTCACAGTCAAAATCACTGAGTTTAAAGGGGAAATGAGCGAATGCGTGAGCTCCATCAACAATAGTTTTAATCCCACGGTTTCTGGCTAATTGGCAGATTTCCTTCACTGGAAAAATCTGACCGGACTTGTTCGTGATGTGGCAGAAGTGTAAAACCTTCGTGTGCGGGGTGATTGCTCGTTCAAAGCGTGCCGTTAGATCGGACATACTCGGTGGTGGGATTGGGAAGGATATTTGGGTCAGCTTGATGCCGTCACGGTGCACACGTTGTTGCCAAGTTGTGAGCATACGACCGTAGTCTTGATTGGTAGTCAGGACTTCATCGCCTGGTTTTAGATCGAGTCCAAGTTGTGCGATTTGTAGTGCCTCACTACTGTTGCGCGTGATCGCAAGCTCCTCTGGAGCACAACCGGCTTCGTCAGCTAGTTCACGGCGAACCGACTC
>CAZQMT010000012.1:23436-31227 GCA_964594555.1 uncultured Vicinamibacterales bacterium | reverse complement strand
GCTTGATAGCGATATGCAGCTTCAACGAATCCACTAAAGAGTGGATGTGGTTTGAGGGGCTTCGATTTGAACTCTGGGTGAAATTGTACGGCTAAGAACCACGGGTGATCCGGGAGCTCAATTATTTCGACAAATTTGCCATCGATTGAGCGCCCCGTGAGATGCAGCCCAGCGGACGTGAGAGTATTTTCATAATCGCAGTTAAACTCGTAGCGATGCCGATGTCGTTCATGAATAACATCGACACCGTAGAGACGATGAGCGAGTGATCCCGAACGCAGTGCACATGAGTACTCACCTAAACGCATTGTGCCGCCAAGTTCATCGACACCGAGGAGATCCCTTAGTTTATAGATGATTTTTTCTTTGGCATCTGGGGTGCACTCTGTTGAATCGGCTTTGGCCAGTCCGCATACATGTCGCGCGTACTCAACTGCGGCCCACTGGAAACCATAACAGATGCCGAAGTATGGTATTTTTCGCTCTCGTGCGATTTGAACTGCACGCATCATGCCCCTGGTGCCGCGATCTCCGAAGCCACCTGGCACAAGGATGCCATTGGCGTTTTCGAGAAGCGTTGCACCTGTCTCAGGTTCCAAATCTTCGGATTCGACCCACTCGATATTGACGTGTAGGTTGTGTGAGAGTCCACCATGGTATAGAGCTTCAGTTAAGCTCTTGTAAGAATCTTCGTAGCCTACGTACTTACCCACAACGTGAATTGTGACTTCGTCTAAGGGATTGCGAACACGATTGGTCAGTTTTGTCCAAGCTGACATCTCTGCCTTGCTTGGGGGCAAGTTGAGACGTCTGAGTATTATGCTGTCGAGTCCCTCCTCTGCAAGAACGACCGGAACTTCGTAGATACTGGAAACGTCTGTTGCTGTAATTACTGCTTCTTCATCAACATCACAGATGAGTGCTTTTTTGCGTTTGATTTCATCCGATAATTAACGGTCTGTGCGACAAAGTAAGATATCTGGCTGTATACCAATGGATCGAAGATCGCGAACACTGTGCTGTGTTGGTTTTGTTTTGAGTTCACCTGCAGTGCTTATGAACGGTACGAGCGTCAAGTGTATATATAGAGTATTCTCGCGACCAACATCTTGTCGGAATTGTCGAATTGCTTCGAGAAATGGTTGGCTTTCGATATCACCGACTGTTCCGCCGATTTCAACAAGTACAATATCTACATCATTCGATACAGTTTCGATACTGCTTTTAATCTCATTGGTGATGTGCGGAATTACCTGGACCGTTCGTCCGAGATAATCTCCTCGTCGTTCTTTTTGGATGACCGAAAGGTATATTTTTCCCGTTGTCCAATTATGGTCATGCGTTGTTACTGTGTTAGTGAATCGCTCGTAATGTCCAAGGTCGAGATCGGTCTCAGCACCGTCATCTGTGACGTAGACTTCACCATGTTGATAGGGACTCATTGTCCCTGGGTCGACGTTTATGTACGGGTCGAACTTTTGTAAAGTTACTTTGTACCCATGGCCTTCAAGTAGGCAACCAATGGACGAGGCAGCGAGTCCCTTCCCAAGTGAGGACACCACGCCCCCAGTTACGAAGATGTACTTTACGTTAGGGCATTTATTTTTTGGCATGAGCGCCTTGTTCATTTAGGGAATCTTGTAGGCCTTCGGTTTCTACAATATGGCGAACTTGTTGGAGACTGTTTAAGTCATCCACGCTGATTGTATCGTGCTCCGTTTCGGCTATATGTATTTTAAATCCGTGCTCGAGTGCCCGCAGTTGCTCGAGTGATTCTGCCTTTTCCAGTGGAGTCTGCGGAAGCCCTGCTAACTTTAGCAGGAATTCCCGACGGTAGACATATATACCTATATGTTTGTAGACAGGTGATGAAATTTTAGAAGACGAATAGGCTGGAGGGATGGTACTCCTTGAGAAGTAAAGCGCTTTATTCTGTTGGTCAGCCACGACCTTGACGACATGCGAGTTCTCAAATTCTTTGGGATCGGTAATGCGTCGTGTCAGAGTCGACATGACGATGCCCTCGTCTTTTAAGACTGGCCTTATGGCTTCTTCTATCATACGAGGATTGACTAGCGGTTGATCGCCTTGAACATTGACCACTATCGAGCAAGACAGGTCGCGGACCACTTCAGCCAAACGGTCTGTACCAGAAACGTGGTCTGAACGTGTGAGTAATGCGACCCCGTTGAAAGATTTGACTGCACGAATGACGCGGTCATCGTCCGTCGCAACTATCGTAAGTTCAACTGAAGGAGCACGGGCCGTTTGATGGTAGACGTATTCGATCATCGGATGGCCGCAGATGTCGACGAGTGCTTTTCCTGGCAGGCGAAAGGATTGAAATCTTGCAGGGATGATGGCGATGATGGAGGAAGACTTGAGAGCTGCGAAGTGTGAGTGAGCAGTCTCGGGGTGCACGGCGAATGTTACCATAGACCTTCAGCATTGCGGTGAACGGATTTTGCTATTGGCACGGGGAGCTTGATTGTGGATACGGTGATGCTATGATCCAGGCATCTTGAGAACTGCAACTGAGAAACGGGTCTTCGCGGCTTTTGCTGGGTGCGGGTTTTTACTTGCCCTGGTCGTGATGAGTTTGCCTGGTTACGGCACCGAGTTGGAGAACTTGTTGCCGCCATCCGACGGTCCTGTTTTCGAACCGACTTCGGCTGAGTTCGAAAATCAAGTAGATCTTTTCAGGGAACGTCTTAAAGCTGAGACAGAACTGCATCAGATATCGCGTAATCCATTCATCTTTCCAGACAAGGCGCTTCCGGGAAGTCAGGCGTCTTTCCCCGATTCGTCACCTGGGGCCGAGCTTGAGTCTTCAGCTCGATCGGTGGTGCCGATTTTTGAATTAATCGGTATTGCTGAGAATATAGATCAACAGTCGGATGTCATCACACGAACCGCGGTGATTGCTGACTCTGCAGGTTTATATTTGCTACAGGAGGGAGATCGGCTTGGATCCATTTTTGAGGTTCGCCGAATTGGAAAGAGTACAGTTGACCTTGAGGGGAGTTCAAGCGGGAGACTTCTTAGACTCACTCTCAAGTAGATAAAACTGTTCTGCTTCAGCGCACGCGGGAGATCGTTGCGATATAATGCTGCTGGTTGTCCTCCTGGGTTGGTGGATTATTGGAGTTGTTCGTTGTGATCGCACCATGACAGGTGCAGGTTATTAGGAAGCCCGGTATTGCTGGGCTCTGTTCGTGTCGTTAGGTGTTTTTCCACAGGCTTTTTCACAGTTTCTGTCGAAACATCAAACGTTATTTGTAGTGAGGACTTGTTCTAATTGACGCGCCCCATCGTTCTTCTTTGGCTAGAGTGCTGAGGCTGGTTTTTGGGGAGAGGCTGAGAGTGCGTGTCTTAATGGAGAGAGAAGAAAGCACATGCCAAATTTCGTTCACGTGACGCCACCATCGCATGGAACAGCGGTGACGCGTAAGGACGGTAAGCTCGTCGTACCGGATGACCCCATTGTTCCTTTCATTGCTGGTGATGGTATCGGTCCAGATATTTGGGATGCGAGTGTCAGAGTTTTTGATTCCGCTGTTAAGAAGGTGTTCGACGGTGCACGGAAGATTGTGTGGTTCGAAGTGCCGGCAGGGGAGAAAGCCAAGGAGTCTACCGGGGAATGGTTGCCAGCAGATGTGTTCGAGGCTGCTAAACACTTTAAGGTGGCTATTAAGGGACCACTTACGACGCCTGTAGGTGGTGGGATTCGAAGTCTTAACGTGACGATTCGGCAGGTACTTGATCTCTACGCTTGTATACGTCCGGTTAGGTACTATGCAGGGACCCCTGCGCCAGTGAAGCACCCAGAGCTCATGGATGTCGTTATTTTTCGAGAGAATACAGAGGATGTCTATGCAGGACTTGAGTGGGCGAAAGACACGCCTCAAGCGGAAAAGATTATCCAGTTTCTGTCACGAGAAATGGGTAAACGTGTTCGTGCGGATTCTGGTATTGGGATCAAGCCGATATCTGAGACTGGTACGAAACGACTTATGCGTATGGCATTGCGCTACGCACTTGAGCGCAATCGCAAGGCCGTGACTTTGGTGCACAAGGGCAACATCATGAAATATACAGAGGGGGCTTTCAGAGACTGGGGTTACGAGCTTGCCAAGGAAGAGTTCAGAGATCAGGTGATTCTCGAGGAAGAGTTAGGCGAGAAGCAGTCGCGCAACGACAAGTTATTGATTAATGACAGGATTGCAGACAGTGTGTTTCAGCAAGTTCTTACCCGTACAGCTGATTATGATGTCTTTGTTGCGCCAAACCTTAACGGCGACTATTTGTCTGATGCTTGTGCGGCGCAGGTAGGTGGACTTGGGATGGCCCCTGGTGCCAACATTGGTGACGATATTGGTTTCTTCGAGGCGACACACGGCACAGCACCGAAATACGCTGGTCAAGATGTTGTTAATCCCGGCTCGCTCATGCTTTCTGGTGCCATGATGTTTCGTCATCTTGGTTGGGCAAAAGTGGCTGAAGTTATTGAGTCGGCGATTGAGAACACCATTGGAGATAAGCGGGTTACTTACGATTTGGCCAGACAGATGGAGGGCGCAGTTAAGTTGAAGACCTCTCAGTTTGCAGATGCCGTAATTACCAATATGTAAAGTTTGCGAGAGCCATCAGAGATTCAGGTTTTGGTGGCTTCGCACGGTGTTGAATCGATGTTCGTCAGGCTAGCGTCACAAGGTGACTACGATCCTTGGATCATCCGTGATTGAGTTTCCACGACGGTTTTTCAAATTCACTGATTCTTGTGGCTCTGACTCGTATGTACTTCGCTGTAACAAAGCTATATGTGTGCGTTCTGAAAGGGGTTTTGCATGAACCGGAAAGTTACTGTAGTTGGTTGTGGAAATGTTGGCGCGACAGTGGCGTGTCGCATTGCTGATAAGGAACTGGCCGATGTGGTCCTTGTGGATATTCTTGAGGGCGTGCCTCAGGGCAAGGGCCTTGACATGTTGGAGGCTTGTCCGATTGAAGGGTCAGACACGCGGATCTTCGGAACGAATGACTATGCCGATACCGTGGATTCAGACGTTGTTGTCATTACAGCTGGTTTAGCTCGAAAGCCTGGAATGAGCCGAGACGATTTGCTAGCAAAGAACCACGACATCATTAAGTCGGTTACCGAAAATGTCATTAAGTACTCTCCACAATGCATCATCTTGCCAGTCACTAATCCACTTGACGCCATGGCGCAAGTCGTTCTTAGATCGAGTGGGTTTCCTAGAGAGCGTGTTGTCGGGATGGCTGGAGTTCTGGATTCTGCTCGTATGGAAGCTTTTATTGCCATGGAGCTAGATGTATCTGTTGAGAATACTCATGCATTTGTTCTTGGTGGTCATGGTGACACGATGGTGCCGCTGCCGAGGTATTCGACCGTTGCGGGTGTTCCAATTACGGAGTTACTTGATCAAGATGCTATCGATCGTATTGTGGCGCGTACGGCTTCCGGTGGAGCTGAGATTGTCAAGCTTCTTGGTACGGGTAGCGCTTACTACGCACCAGGTTCGGCAGTTGTCGAGATGGTTGAGGCAATTCTCAAGGATAAGAAAAAGATTTTACCGTGTTCGGTCTTTTTGCAAGGTGAGTACGGCATTCAGGATCTGTTTGTTGGTGTTCCTGTGAAGCTTGGTGCGGGAGGTTTGGAGAAGATTATTGAGATTGAACTAACTGCAGCAGAGCGAGCAGCGCTCGAACATTCTGCGGCTGCGGTTAAAGAGCTTGTTGAGATTATTAATGCTTAGGCGGAAGAAACATTACGGCGGGATGTACTCAGAGCACGCCGGAGGCTTATACGTTTCAATGTATAATCGCCCCGCCATTCGAGAAGGGAGTGCCGTCGTCCATGGCTGAGGCAACGTTTTATACACAACGACGCGGGTTCGGTGAGACCTCGAGGCGCGATGCTTGGTGGCTGCAACCATTGGTGGTATTTCTCGGGTTGTCGACTTTCATCGTGTACTCGACTTGGGCGGCATTTCAAGCCGAACACTACTACTGGGGGTCCTACTTGTCTCCGTTCTACTCACCTGAGCTTTTCGGTGAGTCTGCACACAGTTGGTTTGGCGCTAAGCCATCTTGGTGGATGTCGTGGCTCCCTTGGTCTCCGGCCTTTCTGATTTTATGGGCCCCTGGGGGGTTTCGACTCACGTGTTATTACTACAGGGGCGCGTATTACAAAGCGTTTTGGGCTGATCCGCCTTCGTGTGCTGTAGGAGAACCACGGACGGAGTACCGTGGCGAAAGTGCCTTCCCACTAATACTCCAAAATGTACACCGCTACTTCCTATACATCGCGCTCATATTTATTGTGCTCCTTGCCCATGATGCTTGGAAGGCTATGTGGTTTGTTGATGCTGCAACCGGCGCGGCTTCATTTGGTATCGGTGTTGGAACGCTCGTTCTTACTATTAACGTTATTTTGCTGGGTGGTTACACTTTCGGCTGTCACTCACTCCGTCATTTGGTAGGAGGAGGACGCAATCGATTAGCTGATGAACCAGTTCGCCGTACGACTTACGACTGCGTGAGTTGTTTGAATAGTCGCCACATGTTGTGGGCCTGGATGAGTCTCTGTTGGGTGGGTTTCTCTGACTTGTACATCCGGCTCTGTTCGATGGGGATCTGGACTGATTTAAGGATTCTTTAATGGCAGAGTATCAACGTCACGAACACGACGTCCTAATCATTGGTGCTGGTGGTGCGGGTCTCCGTGCCGCTGTGGAGGCCTCTAGTGCTGGTGTGAGTGTTGGCCTGGTGTGTAAATCTTTGCTCGGTAAAGCGCACACTGTTATGGCGGAAGGTGGAATTGCGGCATCTCTCGGCAATGTAGACGATCGGGATAACTGGACCGTTCATTTCGCTGACACC
Organism: uncultured Vicinamibacterales bacterium; assembly: GCA_964594555.1. GTDB lineage: Bacteria > Acidobacteriota > Vicinamibacteria > Vicinamibacterales > CAZQMT01 > CAZQMT01. The sequence continues at coordinate 24,327 of CAZQMT010000012.1, read as the reverse complement.
ATGCGCGGTGGTGGTTACATCAATAATTGGAGGATGGCAGAGTTACATGCAAGAGAAGCGCCAGACAGGGTTCGGGAATTAGAAGCTTGGGGCGCAGTATTCGATCGGACCAAGGATCGACGTATTCTGCAGAGGAATTTTGGCGGCCACAAATATCCCCGACTGGCACACGTCGGGGACCGGACTGGATTGGAGATGATTCGTACCCTGCAGGACCACGGTATCCATCAGGGTCTCGATGTCCACATGGAGTGCACTATCTTGTCGCTATTGAAAGACGGCGATCGAGTGGTTGGAGCATTTGGTTACCAGCGTGAGCGAGGACGTTTCGTAGTCTTTCACGCTAAGGCGGTTGTCTTGGCAACTGGAGGGATCGGTCGAGCCTACAGTGTTACGAGCAATAGCTGGGAAGGTACCGGAGATGGTCATGCGCTGGCATATCGTGCTGGTGCTGAGCTCATTGATATGGAGTTTATCCATTTCCACCCATCAGTAATGGTATGGCCGCCTAGTTTGCAGGGTATTTTGGTGAGTGAGGGTGTACGCGGTGAGGGCGGTATCCTGCGGAATCGTGATGGGCGACGGTTTATGTTCGACGACATCCCCGATCTTTACCGTAATCAGACTGCGGCGGACGCTGAGGAAGGTTGGCGTTATACGCAAGGGGATAAGGATGCACGTCGTCCTCCTGAACTACTGACGCGTGACCATGTGGCCCGTTGCATTGTCCGTGAGGTCAAGGAAGGCCGCGGTAGCCCTCATGGCGGTGTGTTTTTGGATATTGCGTGGATTCAAGAAAAGTTGGCGAATGAAGCAGCTCACATTAAGAAGAAACTGCCGAGCAGGTATCATCAATTTAAGCAGCTCGCCGATATCGATATCACGAAAGAC
>CAZQMT010000012.1:18064-23375 GCA_964594555.1 uncultured Vicinamibacterales bacterium | reverse complement strand
GGCCGGTATTAATGGTGCTAACCGGTTGGGTGGGAACTCACTGTCAGACCTTCTAGTGTTTGGACAACGTGCTGGGGAGCATGCTGCCAAGTTCGCGAAGGCTAATGAGGGTGGTCACGTCAATGAGGATCAGGTGGGGCAGGTGGCACGTGAGGCAGTTGCACCGTTCGATCGTCCTGATGGGCCTATCGCGGACGGGCCTTACCAGGTGCAATATGACCTACAGAAATTGATGCAGGACCTTGTTGGCATTGTCAGAACAGAGGAAGAAATAGTTCGGGCGATAGATGGTATCGGGCGTCTTTGGGAGAGAGCAAGGAACGTTCGTGTCTATGGAAATCGAGAGTACAACAATGGTTGGCACACGGCGCTCGATTTACAGAATCTGCTAACTGTGGCGGAATCTATCGCGAAGTCTGCGGTTGAGCGTAAGGAGAGTCGAGGAGGCCATTTTCGTGACGACTACCCGTCAAAAGTTGATGAGTTTTCTAAATTTAACCATGTCGTGCGTAAGGGTGAGGATGGTCGTATGCAGGTTTCACGTCGCCCCCTACCCCAAATACCTAGTGAACTGAAGAAGATTATCGAAGACAACCAGTAAACGGGCTAGGTTGTTAGGTGAGGAAAGAGATCATGGCGAAGGCAAAGTTTCGGGTCTGGCGTGGTCAGGGTGAGTCCGGAAATTACCAGGATTACGATGTAGATGTGACCGAAGGTATGGTGGTGCTGGATGCAGTGCTGAGAATTCAGGCCGAGCAAGCGAATGATCTGTCTGTTCGGTGGAATTGTAAAGCCGGTAAGTGCGGTTCGTGTTCTGCGGAGGTGAATGGCCGTCCTCGTCTGATGTGTATGAGTCGGATGAGTGATTTTTCGTTAGATGATCCAATATCGATTGAGCCGATGCGGGCCTTCCGATGGATAAAGGACTTAGTGACAGACGTCTCGTGGAATTTCCGTGTGAAGAAATCGATCAAGCCTTTTGCTCCTCGTCCGCCAGATGCTGAAGATGGGACTTGGCGTATCGATCAACGTGATGTTGAGCGCGTGCAGGAGTTTCGTAAGTGCATTGAGTGTTTCCTTTGTCAGGATGTTTGCCACGTACTACGTGACCATGCTCTTCACGAAGAATTTATCGGTCCTCGCCATCTCGTGTACACGGCAGCACTTGAAATGCATCCGCTCGATACTGCTGATCGTCTTGACGATTTACGAGATACCGATGGCGTCGGTCTCTGTAACATAACCAAATGTTGCACTAAGGTATGTCCTGAGAATATCACCATCACCGATAATGCGATTATTCCCCTTAAAGAACGTGTTGTGGATGAGTCTTATGATCCACTCAGACGTTTTCTTCGTGTATTACGTCCGCGGTCTGTGTGACGCCAGGTTCTTTCAGAATTTTTTTGTTAATGTTGAGCTGTTGCCAAATGCAAGACGTGTATCTGATGGTGATACTGTGCTCATTAAGTCAATCAAGGTAGCGTCCCGTGAAGATTCATGAGTATCAAGGTAAAGCGATTTTAGCGCGTCTTGGAGTTCCTGTGCCGCAGGGTAAGGTGGCGTTTACTGCGGATAAAGCCGGAGAAGTGGCTACGACCTTGGGTGGGGGTACTGTCGTCATCAAAGCTCAAATTCATGCTGGAGGAAGAGGTAAGGGTGGAGGTGTGAAAATTGCCCGCAATCCAGACGAAGCGCGCCAGATTGCACGTGAAATACTCGGCATGCGACTTGTGACGCACCCGACAGGTCCTGAAGGACAGATTGTCTCTCGCGTACTTGTTGAGGAGGGGTTGGATATCAAAAGAGAGCTCTATTTCGGCCTCGTACTCGACCGGGCATCAGAACAGCTCGTCATGATGGCGAGTGCTGAAGGGGGAGTCGAGATTGAGGAAGTAGCGGCTCGTACGCCAGAGAAAATTTTCAAGGCTGGTATTTACTCAAGTGCTGGGCTGGCAGAGTTTCAGGCGCGTGAATTGGCTTTCGGAATTGGTTTTGAAGGGCCACTTATCAAAAAGGCAACACAACTCATGAAGGCTCTTTATCAGACGGCAATTTCGACGGATGCTTCACTCGTCGAGATTAATCCACTTGTTGAAACAGGAAGCGGTGACCTTGTGGCGCTTGACGCAAAAATGACTTTTGATGACAGTGCGCTCTTTCGCCACGCTGATATTCTTGAGCTTCGTGATCTGGGAGAAGAAGATCCGCTTGAAGTCGAGGCGTCAAAGTCTTCTCTTAACTATATTAAGCTCGATGGCTCGATCGGTTGCATGGTGAACGGTGCTGGCCTCGCAATGGCGACTATGGACATCATTAAGCTGGCGGGTGGAGAGCCTGCAAACTTTCTTGATGTCGGTGGAGGTGCTAGTGCTGAACAAATACGTAACGCTTTCAAGATTTTGATGTCTGATGTGAGTGTCAAAGCGGTGTTAATCAATATCTTCGGGGGAATTTTACGGTGTGATGTTTTGGCGAATGGTGTAGTTGCGGCAGTAACAGATTTGGGAGTTTCTGTTCCGATTGTGATTCGGATGGAAGGGACTAACGTTGAAGAAGGCAAGCGTATCTTGAGGGATAGTGCGTTGAATTTTACTACGGCCGACACGATGGGTGAGGCCGCTGAAAAGGCAGTGCAGCTCGCAGGCTCTAGCTAATGGCGATTTTAATTGATACGGAGACGCGCCTAATCGTGCAAGGGCTTACTGGTGGAGAAGGCACGTTTCACGCTAAGCAGGCCAAGGCCTACGGAACGAATGTCGTCGGCGGTGTTACCCCGGGCAAAGGTGGTGTCGTTCATGAAGGCTGGCCAATTTTTTACACAGTGAGTGATGCTGTTCGAGAGACTGGTGCGAATGCGTCAGTTATCTTCGTTCCACCGGCATTTGGAGCTGACGCGATAATGGAGGCGGCCGATGCGGGGCTTCCATTAGCCGTCTGTATTACTGAGGGGATTCCAACTTTTGACATGATGAGCGCGTTAGCAATTTTGCGCTCGACTTCGACAGTGCTTGTCGGTCCAAATTGTCCCGGGATAATTTCGCCTGGCAAGAGCAAGGTCGGTATTATTCCTGGACACATTTGCCAAGAGGGACGGGTCGGGATTGTGTCGAAGAGTGGGACATTGACGTATGAGGCCATCCATCAACTGACCAAATTGGATTTGGGGCAAACCACCTGTATAGGTATCGGAGGCGATCCACTCATTGGTACAAGCTTTATCGATGCCCTCAAGCTCTTTTCCGCCGATCCCGACACCGATGCTGTTGTACTTATTGGTGAGATTGGAGGTACTGCTGAAGAAGAGGCGGATGCTTTTATTCAGCAGAGTTTCGATAAGCCGGTGGTGGGCTTTATTGCAGGCCAAACGGCACCTCCAGGGCGTCGGATGGGGCACGCCGGAGCAATTATCGCCGGTGGTGCTGGTACAGCACTGGAGAAAATGAAAGCGTTGACAGCAGCCGGAGTCCGTGTCGTCGAGAATCCAGCCGACTTGGGCATGGCTGTGGCTGAACAACTTGGGATATCTCTCTGAGAATTAGGCGCGATCACACAGCGGTGAGGTCGATTCACGTGCTATAATACTTGCCCGGAGGGTAGTTTCCACGAGAGTGAGTGTTTGGTTGAGTGTGGCGTGTGTTCTTTTTAAGGTCCTTCACGGTCGTTCTCGTTCTGCCTGCGTGTCGAATTCATTATCACGGTTTTGTTGACGGTTCTATATCCCATGGTCAACGTTGTTGACGGAAAATCGGTCTGTTCTTCGGTAAACGATTTCAGTATCCAGGTAGCGACTGTCAATGGTTCTGGTAGTCAGTCAGCTAATCTTGTACTCTTGCGGTCCATTTTCTGGATGGGTGTCCCGGTTTCTGGGAAAAATTTATTCCCCTCGAACATTGCTGGTTTGCCAACCTGGTTCACGATTCGTGCAAGCAAAGACGGTTATAGTGCACGGAAAAAGGAAACCGACTTCTTAGTCGCGATGAATGCTGAGACGGCCAAGCAAGATGTTATGGAACTCGAACCAGGGGCTGCGGTTGTCTATGACGCGCCCTTAAAGCTCGATGCTCTTCGAAGCGACTTGTGCTTTTATCCCGTTCCGTTTGACAAGATTGTGGCTGGTGTGTGTAAAGACGCCAAACTTCGTCGTTTGGTTCGTAACATGATCTATGACGGTGTTTTGGCAAAGTTACTGAATATCGATCGGGGCCGGATGGACGAGGCCCTGGTTAAGCAATTTGGGAAGAAGGAAAAAGCGATTGCATTGAATCGTGGTGCTATTGATGCGGGTTTTGAGTTTGCAGAAAAAAATCTTAAAAAACGAGATCCATTCTGTGTCGAGCCGATGACGGTGACCGACGATTTAGTGTTAATCGAGGGGAATGCAGCTGCGGCTCTAGGTTGTATGATGGCTGGGGTTACTGTGGTGGCGTGGTACCCGATTACACCGTCTTCCTCTCTGTGTGAATCGCTTATCGACTACATGGGTGAGTATCGTGTCGATGCTGAGTCAGGGAAGGCCACTTTTGCGGTGGTTCAGGCCGAAGACGAGATTGCGGCACTCGGGATGGTTATTGGGGCAGGGTGGGCTGGTGCACGCGCCATGACCTCGACCTCAGGGCCAGGCATCTCACTAATGAATGAGTTGGCTGGGCTTGCTTACTATGCAGAGATTCCGGCCGTTGTATTCGATGTTCAGCGCGTAGGCCCTTGCACCGTGTTGCCTACTCGTACTGCTCAGGGAGACATCGCATCGACAGCCATTTTGTCGCACGGAGACACGAAACAAATCCTACTGTTGCCGTCTTCTGTGGAAGAGTGTTACACGATGGCACAGCAAGCATTCGACCTTTCAGAACAGTTTCAGTCTCCCGTTTTTGTTATGTCAGACCTTGACCTGGGTATGAATACGTGGATGACTAAGCCATTTGAATATCCAGAGGGGCCAATCAATCGCGGTAAGTTGCTGGATAAAGAGATATTACAAAAGTTGGAATCATGGGGGCGTTACCGTGATGTTGATGGTGACGGTGTTGCTTATAGGACAGTCCCTGGCGATGGGATGCCAGCCTATTTTACGCGTGGTTCTGGCCACAATGAGGATGGGAATTACAGTGAGTCGCCTGACGACTATGCGAACAATATGATGCGTCTTTCGAAGAAATTCGAGACGGTTAAATCTTATGTGCCGAAGCCTGTTGTCGAAGTCGTTCCTGAATCGGAAATAGGGATAATTGCTTATGGGACGTCGCACTGGGCTGTTGTTGAGAGTAGAGACCAGCTTAAGCAGGAGACAGATTTAGTGACGTCGTAT
>CAZQMT010000012.1:0-18054 GCA_964594555.1 uncultured Vicinamibacterales bacterium | reverse complement strand
TTCGGCTTTTGGCGTACCCCTTTACCTCGGAACTGTTGGAGTTCGTGGCACGTCACCGGCGTGTATATGTTGTTGAGCAAAATCGCGATGCACAGTTGTTAGGTCTAATGCGGTTAGAATTTCAGGCTGAGCTTATTGAGAAGCTGCGCAGCGTGCTTCACTTTAACGGTCTTCCGCTTGATGCGCGGTCGATAACCGATGCTGTTTTATCCCAAGAGGGTCATGAAATGGCGGTTACATCCACATCCCAGACGGATGACGTGGATTTGAGCGCTGAAGTTTCGGAAGGGTGAACACTGACGTGAATGTTCACTGCGGTTTTTTTATTGTGTAAGTTGTCAACAATCGAGGTTGCTGATGGTGCCTGCTCCGTCTTCTTCTGGAAAGAAAGTCAATCGTATCGGTCTTACGCTCCAAGAGTACAAGGGCGGCAAGACGACGCTGTGTGCCGGTTGTGGTCATAATTCAATCTCCGAACGTATTCTTGAGGCATTCTATGAGATGGGGATTGGTCTGGACCGTGTCATCAAGTTGTCGGGGATCGGTTGTTCGAGCAAAAGCCCGGCTTATTTTCTTGGTGGGTCGCATGGTTTTAACTCTGTACACGGGCGGATGCCTTCGGTTGGCACTGGAGCGATGCTTGCCAACAAAGATCTCATCGCTATCGGGGTGAGTGGGGATGGTGATACAGGTGCGATTGGAATAGGACAGTTCGTTCATCTCGTACGACGGAATCTTCCACTTATCTACATTATTGAAGACAACGGATGTTATGGCTTGACGAAGGGACAGTTTTCGCCCACTGCTGACCCTGGGTCGAAATTAAAGACGGGTGTGGTTAATGAACTCCCGGCGATTGATATTTGTGCCTTGGCGATCCAGCTCGGTGCGACTTTTGTGGCGCGCTCGTTCTCGGGGGACAAGAAGCAATTACTGGCGATTATGAAGGCAGCGATTGCACATCGCGGAACCGTCATGCTTGACGTACTATCACCATGCGTAACGTTTAATGATCACGCCGGTTCGACAAAGAGTTACGTCCACGTAAAGGGACACGATGAGCCGATTGATGAAGTTGATTTCGTTCCTCACTTTGAGGACATCTCGGTTGATTACGAACCTGGAACTTCGAAGGAAGTTAAGTTACACGATGGTTCGCAGCTGTACCTCAAAAAGCTTGAAGAGGGTTTCGACCCTACAGATAGGCTGCAGGCGCTTCAAGTGCTTCACGAGACGCGGCGGCGTGGAGAGTTCGCCACCGGTGTTATTTATGTTGAGCCCGATGCTGAGGATTTTTTGGGACAGCTTAATTTAGTTGAGGAGCCTCTTTCACAGTTGCCTCTCGAACGAGTTCGGCCGACTAAGACTGCTTTTGACCAAATTATGGGAGGTCTGCGTTAGCTGCTGTTTGTCAATAGACCTTCGCTCACATTGTGAATGTACGTTGTAATGGAAAAGACTCTAGCTATTATCAAACCAGACGCGGTTGCACAGCGTGTCACAGGCCAGATCATTAGGCGAATTGAGGAAGAAGGATTTCTGATTCGAGCGATGCGAATGGTTCGCTTGTCTGAGGTTCAGGCTGAAGGTTTCTACGCTGTGCACAGCCAGAAGCCATTTTTTGTCAGCCTGACCGCCTTTATGTCGTCGGGGCCAGTCGTTGTCCTGGTTCTTGAGGCAGAGGATGCCATCCGGAAATGGCGTGACTTAATGGGAGAGACAGATCCTACTAAGGCCGCTGGGACGACGATTCGGAAGGAATTTGGTAGTTCGATTGAACGTAACGCGACACATGGTTCTGATGCGGTTGAGACTGCGTTTCAGGAAATCGGGTACTTCTTTCCTGGCGCAGACTTGGTCTAACACGTTTTGTTACGTTGCATGGAATGTCTGGGGAGTTCAGTAAACCGTTTCCAACAGTGTTGGGGGGGTGCTCGTGAGTTATGGGCAAGCTGCTGTTTTTAATAGGCCTAGTGTTTACTGTGGTCGGCGGTCTTGTGATGCTTGGTGTTCCGTTCGGGAAGTTTCCTGGCGATTTTGTTTTTCGCCGTAACGGTTTTACTCTGTATTTGCCGATTGGGACATCGGTTGTAGTTAGTGTGTTGCTAACGCTCGTCTTCACGTTCCTTAGGCGTTAAGATTTCTTAGGATTCTTATGACCATTAAGTCAGATTCATGGATTAAGAGGATGGCCCTTGAAAAGCAAATGATTGAGCCGTTTGTTGAGGGACAAGTTCGTGATGGTGTGGTTTCATACGGGCTTTCGTCTTACGGTTACGATATTCGAGTTGCAGATGAATTTAAGATTTTTACGAACATCAACACGACTCTGATTGATCCGAAAGCTTTCGACCCGCGATCATTCGTTGATCTCAAGGCCTCGGTTTGTATCGTCCCTCCTAACTCGTTCGCGTTAGCACGAACTGTGGAGTACTTCCGTATTCCTCGAGACGTTTTGACGGTTTGTCTCGGAAAATCAACTTACGCTCGGTGTGGCATTATCGTCAACGTTACACCCTTTGAACCCGAGTGGGAGGGCACGGCCACTCTAGAGATTTCTAATACGACGCCGTTACCTGCGAAGATTTATGCAGATGAGGGCATAGCCCAGGTTTTGTTTTTCCAAAGTGATGAGTCGTGCGCAACTTCGTATGCTGACAAGAAAGGCAAGTACCAAGCACAGCGACAGGTGACATTGCCGAAGATATAATCTCTCGATGGTTGCTTGACCGCGTCCATCGTTCGTAGGACAATGCGCGTGGTGATATTGTTTCGGTTAGGAACTTTTGTGAAAATTTTTGAAAGTAGCGCGTCCGTTTTTAGACATGAGTAAGCTCGTCGAGCGTAACCAGTCACCTCGTTCCGGCTCTCTTACCGGCGCACCCGCTCTGGCTGTCCAGTTTTTTTTGATTCCCCTCGCGGTGGTTGCGGCTATTGGAGGCATATACTTAGGTTTCCGTATGCTTGTTGCCGATCAACGGTCAGCACAAGAATATCTGGGAGATGTACGGACGGGAGGACGTGAGCGCCAGTGGCCTGCCGCGTACGAGCTTTCTCGGTTACTAGCTGACCCCGAAGTAGAGCGTAATGAACCCGGTCTCGGTGCCGCGCTCGTTCAGGCGTTTGAGGGATCGGCTGACGGAGATCCGCGCGTGCGTCGCTATCTTGCAATGGCGATTGGGCGTCTTAAGGCGCCACCGGATGGAGCCGTTCCGGCCCTGCTTAAGGGGGCGAGAGACGATGATAGTGAGACGGCGATTAGTGCGGTTTGGGCATTAGGTTCACTCGGATCGCCGGCTGCAGTGCCAGCACTAGAGGAGCTATACGATTCAGATGATGCGGGTGTCCGAAAGATGGTCGTCTACGCACTTGGGGCTGTGTCAGGTGAAGAGCAGTTGAGTACTCTACGTCGTGCACTCGACGATCCAGCAGTTGATGTACAGTGGAATGCAGCGGTTGCACTTTCACGCCATGGTGATGAGAGCGGCGTACCTGTTTTGCGACGAATGCTAGATCGAGTGTATGTTGAGCGGGTAATGACTCGTACGCCGAGTGGTGGTGCCGATGTGGATATGGCAGCGGATGTCATAATCAGTGGTATTCAGGCGGTGATGGCGCTAAGGGATACGTCTCTGAGAGAGTCCGTACAAGTGTTGAGTCAGTCGGACGATAGCCTTCGGGTGCGTCAAGCGGCGCTCGAAGCTTTAAAACATATCGGAACATGAATAGTTAGAACTGATTACTTTGATGAGGTATCCTGAGTATCTTGGTTGAGCGCGTCCTTCGGATGATTTGGCTAGACGGAGAAACCTACTGTGTCTGACGAACAAAAAGATCGTACGGTCGATCAAACGCCGACCCGTTCCGGATCTGAAGCGGCATCATCGAAGCCTAACGAACAGATTCCTAGCGCTTCGATGCCGATGACATCGGCTGTCAAGCCCAAAGAGACCGTGGCTGCTAAGAAGCCGTCGGCTCCACCGGCTGTTGATCCGAGTAAAATTGCTGGAAAGACAACTTCGGTGGCAGCAGCTTCTGCGCGTGCGCGTGCTGCAGCTGCGAAGAAGAAGGCTGCTGTGCCTGATGACACGTCACCCTTGGTTTCGCGTCGGGTTTGGATCGGGATGGCGTGGGGGGCGTTTTCGGCAGCTTCAGCCACTGCACTTGCCGCTACGGGGCGATTCATGTTCCCGAATGTGCTCAATGAACCACCGCAGCAGTTTGCCGCTGGTTTTCCAGATGAATACGGGGTCGGGGTTGACGAGAGGTGGAAAGAGAAATTCGGAGTTTGGCTTGTTCGGACTGAGAATGATGCCGTGCACGAGGGTGCTGGGTTTTACGCATTGTTAGTGACATGCACGCATCTTGGTTGCACTCCGAATTGGTTGTCTGCTGAGCTTAAATTCAAATGTCCTTGCCACGGAAGTGGTTTTCGTCCGACAGGGATTAATTTTGAAGGCCCAGCCCCGCGTCCACTTGAGCGTGCGCGCATTGTGCTTGCGGATGACGGTCAAATTTTGATTGATAAGGCCAGGAAATTTCAGTTTGAGCTTGGTCAATGGGCTGACCCAGAGGCGTTCTTATCGGTGTAAGTTTATGGAGTTGGCGTGAAAGCTTTGTATCACGGTTGGGCTGATTGTAGTCTCAGGGATTGAGAAGCGAACAGCTCGGGGTTAAAGATTAACGTTACTGGCGATTAGACCATGGCTACCACTAAAACGATCGGACCTAAAGAGGGTGCGCTGACGCGCGCGTGGAATTGGCTTACTGAAACGCAGATCTGGACATCGATCTTTCGTCACGGAGCTCCGATCAACGATCGGAATCGTGTTCTGGTCATGCTTTCAAATATCTTTCTGCATATGCACCCAGTGCGTATTCGAAAGTCTGGCGTTAAGCTTCGCTATACGTGGTGTATGGGCGGCTTGAGTTTTTTCCTGTTTTTGTCTCTGACGTTGACGGGCCTTTTGTTGATGTTTTACTACCGCCCAACCCTCGAGTATGCGTACTCGGACATCGTTGGGCTCCGTGAGCATGTACCTCTCGGTATTATGCGAGAAATGCATCGGTGGGGTGCACATGCGATGGTTATAACTGTATGGCTTCATATGTTCCGAGTTTTTATGACCGGATCATATAAACCACCAAGGGAATTTAATTGGAACATTGGGGTCATTATGCTCGTACTGACCCTATTGTTATCGTTTACTGGGTACCTATTACCATGGGACCAACTTGCCATTTGGGCTATTACAGTTGGAGCAAATATGGCAAGGGCGACGCCTTTTCTTGGTCATGAGGGGCCTGGTGCCGCACTTTTGGCTCTTGGTGATGTGAAGCTGATTCATGCAGGTGACGATGCGCGTTTTGCGTTGCTAGGTGGGACCTTCGTTGGAGAAGGTGCCTTGCTTCGGTTCTATGTGTTGCACTGCGTCGCTCTGCCGCTTGTGATTGGATTTTTGATGGCCATCCATTTTTGGCGGGTGCGCAAGGACGGAGGGATCTCCGGGCCGCTGTAAGCTGTAATAGCTTCGTTTAGTTGTCGGTTACTTATCTGGGATAGCGTATGGAACCCATAAAAGATTTTTTCAATCTTCTCGCTGATCCGCGCATCTTCTTCCTACTAACCGTAGCCTTACTTGTGGTGATTGTCTGGAAGCGTGAAGTTTTTGTATCGAATGTGGTCGCCTATGTGATGTTCGCTTTCCTCGGTGCTTTTTTTCTGTTTGGTTCGCTTGATGAAAACTTTCGACTCATTGTTGTCAAGCCAGACAATGTTCCTATCGTAGGTCTGATTTTTTTGCTCATGTTCTTCACGTGGTACTCGGTTCGTGAGGCGGTACGCAACGATCAACGGATTGCGGCGGGGAAGCCACCAATCGAAAAAGAAGAGGAAGATCGCGTCTGGGTTTGGCCTGATCTGGTCTATACAGAGCTCATCGCAATTATTCTGTGTTCGATCGTTCTTATTGTTTGGTCTATTGGGATTGAAGCACCGCTGGAACAGCCTGCCAACAGCTCGGTAACACCGAATCCTTCGAAGGCACCGTGGTATTTCTTAGGCCTGCAGGAGATGTTGGTCTATTTTGATCCCTGGCTTGCAGGAGTTGTACTGCCTTCATTGATTGTCGTTGGATTGATGGCCATTCCTTACGTCGATACAAATCCGAAGGGTAACGGGTACTACACCTTTAACGAGAGAAAAGTTGAAATCATTATTTTTCTCTTTGGATTTGTTGTTCTTTGGTCATCTTTGATCGTGCTCGGAACATTTCTGCGGGGTCCTAACTGGAACTTTTTTGGTCCTTTCGAATATTGGGATATCCATAAGCTTGAAGCGTTGACCAACGTTAATCTCTCTGAGTACATCTGGGTGAGAGTTTTTGACGCTGGGCTTCCGAGTAATTGGTTTGTTCGAGAAGTCTTCGGTATTATTCTCACCGTTGTTTATGCTGCCGTACTTCCCGTGGTTTTGGCGCGCTGGGGGCTTTCGTTCTATTTTCAGAAGCTTGGGGCGGGCAGATATTATGTGACCGTCATTTTATTTCTAATGATGTTATCGCTGCCGGTGAAGATGCTACTTCGTTGGATTTTTAACCTGAAGTACATTGTTGCGATACCTGAGTTTTTCTTTAATATTTAATTTTTCTTTGGAAACTTTGACACTTAAGATTTGTTCTGTCGCTCGGCTAACCAAAAACGATTCTGTGAATCGGTATTGTCCGATACTTTGCCATGGCTGATAAGAAGTCTGTGGGTCACGCCTACAACGTTGATTTCCTTAACGTAGTTTTTGCCGCGTCTAGTATTTTTCTCTTCATTTGCACTATCTGGATGGTGTGGGATGACTACGATCGTGAGTGGAAAAACTATCAGCGACGCTTTGTCCAGCTCGAGATGGAGGTAACGCGTGCAAGTCTTGCGCAGGTGGAGGCCGGCGTTGATCAAGAGGAACTCCAGGCCTTAGAGAGTGAGCTTTCTTCCGAGGAAGAGAAATTAGCAGCTAGTCAGGATCAGATTGCTGAGTTAGAGGCTAAACTCGCGGCTGTGAACAATGACCTGTATCGTGCGAACCAAGATTACCAGTTCGCGAAGGCGACCTACGATGTTGACAGATATGCCCACGAAGTTCGTACGAATGAGGATGATTCAATTGGAGAACAAGAAACTGCCATTATTGCGGAGGCTTTTGAAAATGTGAGTCGGCTTAATTTAATTGTGGAGGGTTTTACCGCTGATCGCGATGCCCTTCAGGATGAAATCGGGTCTTTAACCGGGAAAGTTTCTGATGTTCTATCGCAAATTCGTTCTCTGAATGGTGACAAGATTCGTCTCGAAGATCGGATTGCGGCACTCCAGCCAAGCTTGGTTAATGATCTTGTTTTGAATGCGCCGTTGCTTGATTTTATGGCGCCGACAATTCGAGTTCAGCAGGTTATTACGCCGACTGTTGTCGATGACCTTAACTTTACGCGTGTGTCGAAAATGGACCGTTGTATGACTTGCCACCTGGCCATCGACCGAGAGGGGTATGAGGATTATCCTCAGCCATTTACGACACATCCGAACCTGGATGTGTATATTGGCAGTGCCTCACCTCATCCGATGGAGAAAGTTGGTTGTACCGTGTGTCACGAAGGGATGGGACAATCTATAACATTTCGAGACGCGTCCCACACGCCCCTCGATTCTCACTGGGTACACGGCAAGGAAGAAACAGAACGCTGGGAGAGTGAACATGAATGGAAAGAACCGCATTTGTGGGACTATCCCATGTTGCCGTCCCAGATGACTGAGGCTTCGTGCGCGAAATGCCATGATGCCCAGGTCTATGTGCCTAAGGCCGACAAACTAAATTTGGCCTATGGACTCTATGAACGTGCCGGGTGTTACGCCTGTCACAAGAGTGAAGGCTTCGAGGGGCTTCGTAAGCCTGGTCCAGACCTTACGAAAATTGATTCAAAGCTCACGCGAGAGTGGGTGGCTAATTGGGTCCGAGAGCCGAGTTCAATTAAACCCAGCACGTGGATGCCCCGTGTTTGGTACAACGAAAACAGTTCTTCGCCTGAAGATGGGCCAAGAAACGAGGCTGAGATTCACGCGACGGTTTCTTATCTGTTCGCTAACAGTGAGTCCCACGAGTTTAGGGTTGAGTCACCTCCTGCTGGTGATGTTGCACGCGGTGAAGATCTTGTTGCCAATATAGGTTGCTTGGCATGTCACGTTTCTGATGATACTAGCCGTCTTGAGGCAGGTCCTCGCCGTACTTTTGGCCAACCGCTTCAGAGTATCGGTAGTAAAACGACTTACGAGTGGCTTTACAACTGGGTACGTGATCCGGAGCACTACAGCGCCGATACATACATGCCAAATATGCGGTTGACCGATCGTGAAGCGGCCGATATTGCTACGTATCTGTCGTCGATAACGGGATCGAGCGGAGAGCCTGCTAAGGCAAACTACGAAGAGCAAGACATTGACGATGTCCTCCTGGACTACCTTTAGTCTGTTATGCCTACTGAGGAGGCCCTTGAGACCGTTGATGGGATGGATCTTGAAACCAAGACTCTGGAACTTGGTAGGCGTGCGATCACACGTTACGGTTGCTACAGTTGCCACGAGATTAAGGGTTTTGAGAATGTCCAGCCTATTGGTATAGAGCTTTCAGAAGAAGGTAGCAAGTCATTAACACAGCTGGACTTCCAGTTTATTCATGTTCCTCATACAAAGACTGCGTGGTTCCGTCAGAAGATGCTTGAGCCTAGGAGTTTCGATAGAAACAGGGTTCTGGTGCCGTTGGACAGGCTGAGGATGCCGGACTACGGATTTTCTGAAGAAGAGGCCGAGCTGTTCGTTACTGCGATTATGAGTTTCCAGCGAAAGGTTCAGCGGTCAGAGGCGATGCCTCCTGGCTCAGCGCGTCTTGATGCTCTGGTAGCAGGACAAAATTTAACCCGGCGTCGGAACTGTGTTGCATGCCACGAGATTGACGGAGACGGGGGTGATTATCGAGCCTTGCTTGATGACCCTTCACTGGCGCCTCCACTCTTGACGCCGCAGGGTGCGAAAGTTAAGCCAGAATGGATGCATTCATTTTTTCATAATGTCATTCCGATTCGACCTTGGCTCGATGTGAGAATGCCATCGTTCTCTTTGGAGGATGCTCACTGGAATGAAGCGATACGTTATTTCCAGGCTGTGTCGAATGTGGTTGGACCATTCAAGATGAAAGAAGTTTTTAGAGCTGCTGATGCTAAAGGTGGCGCGGAGCTCTTTAAGTTGTTGCAATGTCAGCGATGTCATGTTCTTGATGAGATTCCTGAAGGTCAGCCAACCGCGAACCTGGCGCCTGACCTTAGGATGACGCCAGAGCGCCTCCAGCCAGACTGGATTTTGGACTGGCTCATGTTGCCCCTAGCAATTCAGCCTGGTACAAGGATGCCTGCGTATTGGCCTGATTTTCCTGAAACTTATTACGAACATCTTGACGGGGATGCGAAGGCACAGATCTTGGCGATCCGTAACTACTTAATGACTTTCCGTGGGGGGCCAAGTCCAGTAGAGGGTACGCGACTTGGTACTTACGTTCCTCCGGTTACGTCTTCAGACGATTAGATTTCATATTGGTGTCAGTGAAGCATCAAGTGCTGTTCGCTCTTGTCGTGAGTGTTCTGGCTGGAGTGTGTACGAATGGCTTTCAAAATGGAACTCTGAAATATGTAATCCCTGAAAGCTGGGAAGCTGTAACAGGACGTTCGCCTATGCGGCTTGCTGAGTTCGTTTTACCTCGCATCGATGGTGACGGTGAGGACGGGGCTTTAGTCCTTTACTACTTCAAGGGACAGGGTGGATCAGTGAAGGCGAATCTCTCTCGCTGGACGAGTCAGATGGTGCAACCAGACGATCGGCCGTCTAGAGATGTTTCGACGACACAGACACTGATTGCCAATGGGCTCAATTTAACAGTTCTAGAAATTACGGGAACTTATGTTGCCTCAGTTCGACCCGGTGCAACGGAACGCTATTACAAGCCAGACTTTAAAATGGTCGCGGCGGTTGTCGAAACGCCGGCCGGTCCTTATTTCATGAAATTAACTGGCCCGCGTAAAACCATCGAGCGATGGTCTTCTGAAGTTCAGGGGTTTCTTAGAAGTGTATATTTTGAATGACTTCTAATACGTGAGGCTGATTGTACACAGTGTACTGTGTGGCGTCCTTAGTTTAAGATTCTCCTCTCATTTCATATCTGAATACGCATCTGTTGCAATCAGGCCCTTGTGGTTCTCTCGTAGCTCTAAAGTCGCCGTGTTGTCGTTCTGTGGACTTTAGTGAGAACCGTATAATGGGAACCTTACATCGTTAGCAACTCTGCCTCTATGAGCCCTAGAATGGTTTCTGCCGGTCCTTTGAGGGCAAGATCGATTTCTTTGGTGACTGGTGTTGTTTCCGGATTAATTTCCACGGTAAAGGCTCCTCTGGTACGTGCCTGTTTCACAAGTCCAGCTGCAGGGTAGACAACCGATGCAGTGCCAATAACGAAGAACAAATCACATATGACAGCTGATGTTGCTATGTCCAATACATGATTCGGGATTGGCTCACCAAACCAGACGACTCCTGGTCTTGCCAGACAGTTGCACCGAGGGCATCTGGGGGGGAGGTTGGGTAATGGAACGGTTTTTTCAATCCAGCCAGATCGAGTAGTTTCACAGTGACCGGTACAACGAAGTTCCCAAATCGAACCGTGGAATCTTGTGACGTTCTTGGTCCCTGCCCTTTCATGGAGTCCATCAACGTTCTGAGTGAGAAGCTTAAAAGAAGAGTACCGGGTACTCCATTTTGCTAAAATCTTATGTGCTTGGTTTGGTTGGCAGGTTGCAATACGCTGCCGACGCCAGTCGTACCATTTCCAGACCAGCTCTGGCTGTCGTGCGAACGCTTCAGGTGTAGCGAGATCTTCAAGATTATAGTGTTCCCAGAGTCCTTCTGCATCACGAAACGTTGGGATGCCACTGGCTGCTGAAACACCAGCGCCAGTGACAACAGAAACTCGTTGTGAGGGTTTCAGGCGGTTGGCTAGTTCCGTGATCGATGTTTTCAGTGACATGCCCAAGTTTGTACCTGTGTAGCCTCTCGATGATACTATTTGAGGGCTGTCGAGGTACTAGGAGAATGCGGTAGATACGACGTAGAGCACAGGCAAGCTGAATCCACTCGGTTGAGAATGAGACGGAGGCGTCTAACATGGCAACTATTGCAATTGGTGATATTCGATGTAACCAGGGTAACAAAGCAAGTGGGTATGTCTCGGCCGTCAATCGTATTGACGGATCGTCGATTGGGATTCCGGTTGTCGTTGTCGCTGGGAAAACTGATGGTCCCGTACTACTTGTGGACGGTGGCATTCATGGAGATGAACCAGAAGGTACACTGGCAATCCTTGAGCTGGCCCGTGAGCTTGATCCGCAGGCTCTTTCCGGTGTTTTCATTGGTGTTCCTGTTATAAACGTTGGTGCATTCGAAGCGATGTCACGAGGTAACCCTCGGGACACGCACTCTTACGATATGAACCGGATCTATCCCGGACGCGAGGCCGGGTTTCTGACTGAACGAATAGCTCAGACACATCATCGGGAGATCGCTTCCCTCGCTGACATGGAAATCACCTGTCATTCAGGTGGAAACATTTGTTATTTAGCCGAGACAATTTTTGTGAAGTCTGATGATAAGGCGAGTGAAGAGCTCGCACGTGCGATGGGACCTGATTGGCCGATTATTTTTGAGACGCCTCGTCCAGTCGGATCTCCGCTGGCGGCCATGACGGAACGTGGCAAACCAGCTCTTACTATTGAGCTCGGCGGTGCGGCTGGTAGTATGCCAGATTTTCTATGTCGAGACGTGGCAACGATTAAAGGTGGACTCGTCAATGTGTGCCGGCATTATGGTTTACTGGACGGGACTGCCTTGTACGCCGATGGATATTGGAGAGGGAAGCAGCGTGTCGTCCAAGCGAGTAAAAGCGGTCTAATTAACCCGATCCCTGAGCGGAGACTCAAAAAACCTATCAGTAAAGGTGAGGTCATGATGCGGACCACAGATCTCCTCGGAACACTCGTTGAGGAGCTTCGTGCGCCGTGTGATGGGACCATTTTTGGTATTCGTACTTATCCGAGTGTGTCCGCTGGTGATTGGACACTGTTTTGTGGGGATGCGACCTTCGAGAAGGTTGGGAATTAATGGTCCAGCACCCACTTGCTCTGCTCGCCTGCATGTGCTTGGTGGTGGCGTTTTCTCGTGGTTTAGAACGTCGTTTCAAGGCGATTGAAAAGGTTAGTTCGGCTGTCGTTTGTACGTTACTTGGTATCGTGCTTGCAAATGTAGGCATTCTTCCTCACGCGTCACCAGTGAACGAAGCTGTCTACAACTACGGTGTACCGTATGCCATCGTTCTTGTGATTCTAGCGTCAGACCTACGCGACCTTAAAATGGCTGGTATTCCGATCACAGTCTGTTTCCTGATGGCTTCTGCGGGGAGTTTCGTTGGAGCATTGGCTGCGGGGTTACTCTTTGAAGAGTGGATCGGGCCTGAGACTTGGAAGGTGGCGGGACAGTTTGCTGGTGCTTTCGCCGGTGGAGGCATGAATTTTGCTGCTGGGGGACGAGGGCTAGAAACCTCGCCTAGTCTATTCGCCGCGTCTGCGGTTGTTGATAATCTTTCGACGGTGCCCTGGATGCTTACCCAGGTGGGGCTGACGGTGGTTCTCGCTCGTTACTACCCGAAGCTGGGAGAAGGACGGTGGGCTTCGAAGCCGAGCGACAAGGTCAACGCTGATCCAGCTGATGGTGAAGATCCTCGTCGCGTGTGGACCACAACTGAGATGAATATTACGGACATTTCGATTCTGGTGGCCTTACCGTTAGTTGGCTTGTGGTTAGCCGAACAATTGTCACCACTTTTACCGGGGTTCCCTCAGGTACTCTGGCTAACGACGATATCAATTGTGCTTGCCCAGGTTCCGGCTATTCGTCGTCTTAAGGGAGCAGCCGTGCTCTCTTATTTTGCTTTGCATTTATTTTTCATAGTACTCGGAGCATCGTCGGTTGTGAGTGAGGTCTTTACTGCAGGGGTCTCATTGTTTGTCTTCATGATTTTTATCATTACGATACATGCCATTGTTGTATATAGCCTCGGTTGGTTGTTCCGTTTTGACCTGCCAACTGTTGCTTTGGCGAGTCAGTCTGCGATTGGCGGACCAGGGTCCTCTTTGGCATTAGCCATGTCCATGAAATGGCAAACACTGGTTGCCCCGAGTATCATCGTTGGCATTTTTGGCTATGCACTTGGTAATTATCTTGGCTTCGCGTGTGCCTACCTTGTACGGGCATTAGGATGAGCGGCAGGCTGTCTCGTCGGATTGTTGTTGTTACCGGCGCCGGACGGGGTCTTGGACGGGCGATAGCTCTCGGTATGGCTCGAGAAGGCGCAACGGTGTGGATTTGCGCCAGAACCAAGCCTGAACTCGAGGAGACAGCTTCGAGGATCAGAAAAGAAGGAGGGGTTGTCGAAGTTCGAACGGTCGATTTAGTTGACGCTGGTGCCTGTTCGGATTTCATCTCGAATGTTCTAATGGTGGCGGGCCGGGTGGATGTACTTGTCAACAATGCTGCTGTTCTCGATCTGCTGCCAATTGATCAACTTGACCAGAAGCTTTGGGATCAGACTCTAGCGATCAATTTAACGGCGCCATTCGTTTTGTCGAAGAGCGTGCTGCCTAGCATGCTTACCACTGGTGGATCGATTATTAATGTGTCGTCGAGAGCTGGGGCTGCCGGTTTCGCAAATGAAGCGGCCTATTGCTCTTCGAAGTTTGGTCTTGAGGGTTTTACCCGTGCATTGGCAGTTGAGCTCAGTGAATGTGGTATTAGCATTAATACGATTACGCCTGGATTAAAAATCAAGCCAACGTCTGTAACTGATATTCAGGCAGCTGAACGTTCGTCCGATGAACAGAAAATTTGGAATGATCCGATTCAGTTGGTACCCGCATTCGTTTGGCTGAGTTGTTTGCGTGGAGAAGTCAATGGACAACGTTTTGATGCGCAGGTCCTCTCGCGTGCTCTTGGGGCTGAAGGCTTCGACATATCTCCCGATCGAGCCATGCAGCTTGCTGAATGATTTTAGTGTTTATGGTGATGAGCGTTGGCGTTGATGAAAGATAGATTAGCCGAACGGGTAGAGCAGGTGCGGTTGTCAGGCATTGATTTGTCTGCATCGGTTCAGGTGGAGCCGGCACCGTCGTCGGTACTTGCAACCGTGCGAACTGCGTTGTTAGGCGGTGAGACTCATTACACAAATCGACCAGGGATTCCAGAGCTTCGACAGCGACTCGCAGAGGAAGTCGAGCGACTTGGCGGGCCAAGCTACGATTCTGATGCGATTGTAGTGACCAACAGTGAACGTGAAGCACTCTCTGTGATTCTACTTTCGATGAGGTTTGAACTTGGTGAGGTTCTTGTCTCGGCTGCTGATACCTCGCGTTATGCCCCGTTGTTTCGCCTATGTCAGCTATGTCCGGTTCCTGCAACCGGTACTTCTGTCTCTACTCCTCTAACGAGACTTGTCTATCGAGAGTGGCCAGGAAACAGCAATGAACACGAGAGTCTTTGCACCTTAGGGGCTGGAACGAAACGATCGGCCTCACAAAGTCTTGTTGATATTGTGAATATAGTTGATATGGGTGCTCGGTTGGGAAAGTCACCCACTAATTTTCCTCCATTGACGGTTGATCAGACGATTCTTATTGGCAACTTGGAATCGCTTCGCGGGATGGAGTCGTTTGGACTTGGTTTTATTGCTGGCCCAAAGGAAGCGATGGGGCCGATTCAGACTTGGAAGCGGTCGCTTTCGATCTGTACGTCAGCACCATCGCAGAGAGCTGCGATTGCAGCGATCGATTTATTGGTTAGGGACGCATGAATACTGAATTTCAAACTTCCGCTGAGAAGAAAACAGCGGAGCGCTTGAGTCTTGGTGACATGGCGTCACGTATGAGCGATGTGATTTTGCTCGGCCTAGGTGATCCCGATTTCGACACGCCAGGCCCCATCATTGAGGATGCACTCGAATTGATGGACGGATCAGTAGAGCGAACTTCTGTGCTTGGGCTCGATCAGTTACGGTCTGCGATTGCTGATCGTTATGAGAGGGACAAGGGGCTCGTTGTGGATCCGGAGAAGGAAATTCTCATGACCAATGGAGCGCAGGAGGGACTTTTCCTAGCGTTGCTGGCGCTGGTGAATCCTGGTGATGGCGTCCTGATGGCGGATCCGCGGTACTCGTCTTATGATCAAGCTGTCAATGCGGCAGGCGGGTGTCTTGTATCTGTTCCAACGGGTTCGAATTATGACTTCAGGCTCAAGTCTGATGAAATTCTAAAACGTGCTGATCGTGGGAGTGTGCTTGTATTTGTCAACCCAAGTAATCCAACTGGTGCGATGGTTCCTCCAGAAGGTGTGCGTGCGATAGCTGATGTGGCGAGACGTACAGGTCTGTCTGTTGTCGCAGACGAGATTTACGAAGGTCTTGTCTTTGACGATGTGGAAGCATGCTCTCTGGCAACGTGTGAAGGAATGCGAAACAACACAGTCACTTTATCAGGATTTTCAAAAACTTACGCTATGACAGGGTTTCGTGTGGGATTCCTGATCGGCCACTCTTCGTTTATTGAGGCTGCTGCGAGTCTTAAGGCTGCCATCTCAGGTCCAGGACCGTTACTGCCGCAGTACGCTGCGCTTGCGGCACTCAAAGGTACGCAAGAATCGGTGGACGTGTTCCGACAGACTTTTAATCGCCGAAGACATTTGATGATGCAGGGGCTTGACGATCTGAAGATTCCCTATGGTCATCCTGGTGGGGGGCTTTTTGTCTGGGCCGATATTTCTCGTTTTGGAATTCCCGCTGGTGAGTTCTGTCGACGTTTACTCAGTGAAGCCGGTGTTCTGATGTTTCCTGGAGCATCGTTCGGTACGCCGTGGGAATATTACGTGAGGATCTCTCTCCTTCAGCCGGAAGAGAAAATTTCTGAAGCGCTGACACGGTTCAAAAAATTTCTGGAGTCAGATTCGATTAGAGGTACATTCAAATGAGCAGACGACTCAACGGA
This sequence comes from uncultured Vicinamibacterales bacterium, assembly GCA_964594555.1. GTDB lineage: Bacteria > Acidobacteriota > Vicinamibacteria > Vicinamibacterales > CAZQMT01 > CAZQMT01. The sequence goes on along the minus strand of CAZQMT010000012.1, from coordinate 1,891 downwards.
AAAGTTGCGATCGTGACTGGAGGTGGTTCTGGGATTGGGCGTGCAACGGCTCGCCGGTTCGCGATCGAGGGTGCGAAAGTAGTGATTGCTGAGAAGGAAGAGGCTCAAGGGGACATTGTCGCTGAGGAAATCGAGAAGATCGGTGGTCTTGCGCTTTCGGTTCAAGCCGATGTGTCAGATGCAAACATGGTAGAGGACGTTGTATCTAAAACCTTAGCGAAGTTTTCGACAGTGGATATCCTAGTTAATAACGCTGGTATTGAGTTGAAACGGCCGGTTGAAGAAACGACCGAAGAAGAGTGGGACAGAGTTCTCGCTGTCAATTTAAAATCGGCTTTCCTCATGTCCAAGCGTGTTATTCCGATCATGAAGTCGAAGCGTCAAGGGTCGATCGTGAATAATTCCTCTGTTGGGAATTTTATTTCAGCCGTGAATAGTGCAGCTTACGGTGCTTCGAAGTCTGGGATGATGGCTCTTACACGGGGTATGGCACTTGAATTAGCTCCTTTTGGCATCAGGGTTAATGCTGTATGTCCTGGGGTAATCGATACTGCGATGAATCAACGGAATCTCTCTCGCGCAGAAGATCCGGAAGCCATGCGTCGGTCGTGGTATGAAATTACGCCACTCGGCAAATTAGGTACTCCTGAAGATGTGGCAGCTGCGATGTTGTTCCTGGCGTCAGACGAGGCTGGATTTATAACTGGTACGCCGCTCATTATTGACGGTGGCCGCATGGTGCAATGATTAGGGCTTGAGGACGTCTCTTTATGTCTAACGACCTTCTCTTACGCGGCGGTACTCTTGTTACTGCTACAGACAGTTACAAGGCCGATCTACTTGTTTGTGATGGACGGATCTCAAATATTGGAGATAGTCTCTCGGCGGATTGTGAAACTCTTGACGTCAGTGGAAAGCTTGTTATACCTGGTGCGATTGATACGCATACCCACCTTGCTCATGAGATTGGAAGACTCGGCCTTGCCACTGCGGATGATTTCCATAGTGGGACGATAGCAGCCGCGTGCGGTGGTGTCACGACCATTGTAGATTTTGCCGTTCAGCACCGAGGAGAATCACTTGAGCAGGCTCTGACGAATCGTCTTCCGGATGCTGAGGGGAAGTCTGTCATTGATTTCGGTTTTCACATTATTTTGACTGATGTGAGAGAGGACATCCTTCGTGAGATCCCTCATTCGATTGAAATGGGGTGTCCTTCTTTTAAGATCTACATGACATATCGAGACAAGATTGTTGATGATTCAGGGCTCTTAAACGTGCTCGAGCAAAGTGCTGAACACGGTGGCCTTGTATATATTCATTGTGAAAATGATTGTGCGGTAACACATTTGATCGATAAATCTTTATCACGCGGAGAAGTGGCTCCAAGATTCCATGCCCACAGTCGTCCGCCTCTAGTAGAGGGGGAGGCGACGAATCGCGCTCTTGCACTGGCGGAACTAGTGGGAGCGCCGATTTGCGTGGCCCACGTGACGGCTGCTGAGTCACTTGAGCGGATCGAGGCCGCGCGTTATCGAGGTGTATCTGCGTTTTGTGAGACCTGCCCGCAGTACTTAGTACTTTCTGATGATCGATATGCTTCGGACCATGGGTTTGATGCTGCCAAGTTCGTTTGTAGCCCACCGCTTAGAGATGAGACACATCGTCAGGCACTTTGGGGGGGACTTAGACGCGGTAGCATCCAACAGGTATCGTCCGATCATGCACCGTTTCGTTTTACGGATCAAAAAGAACTTGGCAGGGAAGATTTCACGAAGATCCCCAATGGCCTTCCTGGTATTGAGAACCGTGTTGCGTTGTTGTTCTCAGAGGGTGTTTCGACTGGACGTTTGTCGTTGAATCGTTTCGTGGCGTTAGTTTCGACCAATCC
>CAZQMT010000011.1:28798-35814 GCA_964594555.1 uncultured Vicinamibacterales bacterium | reverse complement strand
CCTGTTCCGATATGTATTGTTGTGATAAGTATATCATTGAGCTCGTCGAAAATTTTCTGTGTGTGAGGCAGAGCAAACTCGCGATAGTCTGAGGCGTTGAGAGCTCCCACCCATGAGTCGAAAACTTGTAGGGCTTGGACGCCGGCCTCAGCTTGTGCACGGAGGTGACGAGTTACGATGACGGCTAGTTTTTCACAAAGCTTGTGCCAAGCATCAGGCTTATTGAACATTAGAGCTTTAGTTCGCGCGAAGTTATTCGATGGTCCGCCTTCGATGGCATAGGAAGCTAAGGTGAATGGCGCACCAGCGAAACCTATTAAAGGTAGACGGTTGTCGAGTTCTGTACATACGAGTTTGATTGTTTCGAGAAGGTGTGCAAGGTCTTCGCGTGGATCAAAGATTTTCAGACGATCGATGTCTGACTCTGAGCGGATAGGTGTTTCTAGAGCCGGTCCTTCTCCCTTAATGAAATCGAAGGGAAGCCCCATTGGAGCTAGTGGTAAAAGCAAATCTGAAAAAAGAATGGCAGCGTCGACCTCGAGCTTCTTGAGTGGTTGTAGAGTTACTTCGGTGGCGAGGTCTGGATGGCGACAAATTTCGAGTAGAGAATGACGTTCTCTTAATGCCCGGTACTCAGCCATGTAGCGGCCAGCCTGACGCATGAACCAAACGGGGGTCTTATCGACGGCTTCTCTCTGGCATGCACGAAGAAAGCGATTATCCATGCCTCATACTACTATGCGTCTCCTCACTCTGGTCAGTTGGTTGTACGTAAAAGTGAACTTGTCCAATGTCAAATGCCACTGGACAGCTCTTGAGATAGGGCCCCATCGCAGTCGAGGTAAAGGTAGCCAGCCCGACCCGTGTGTGCGATTATGGGTGTGACCTTTTGTTTCGAACGCGCTTGTATACATATTTGCACGCTTTAGCGCATAATCTTAAGATTTTCTTCTTTCCTACGGAGGGATCGTGAGTCCAATCCTGACGAGACCTGTTCGTGAGCAGCTTGAGCACAATCGTGTGATTAGGGCACTTCAGGTCAAGTGGCAACGGCGTTATGGCGTCGAGATAAACCTTGGGAATGAGACGACAGCATCAGCTCGTGCTGCGGGCACTATGGTCTATCCTGACCTTGTACTTACTGTTGCTGCTAGCGGGCGAAGACCTGTGAGGGTCGTCGAAGTTGAGACTGCTGAGTCAGTAAATCATCTAGAGGCTATGTCGCAGTGGGTTTCTATCGGGAAGGTGCGAGCTCCGTTCTCACTGTACGTTCCCGTAGGTTCCGAAGATACGGCCAGGCGTTTGTGTACTCATCATAAGGTAAAGATTGCCGAGCTTTGGACGTACCATCGCTCTGGTGGGAAGTTGGAATTTTCACTTGAGGAGCGTTTCACTCCCGTTCGGAAGCAATCTGGGAGCAAGACCAAAGCTGCTAGGAAGTCGACTGCCCGAAAACCTTCAGCAGGACGAAAGGTCGTCTTAAAAAAGACGACGGTGCGTAAAAGTAAGAAGAAATCAGAACGTTCTGCCACTAGAAAACCTAAGCTTGGTTTAAAACGACGGTAGAAAGAGGCATTGTGATATTCCTTAGGGTCACCCGTGATAGACGTGGGTATGAGAATACATATCTGTTTCACACGAGTTACCACGAGGGGAATTCGAAGACTCGTATTCTTTACTGTTATAGGACAGCTCCTGGTGTTCGGATTGGACGTCCTCCGTTTGGGCCTGAGACCATGCGTCTTATCGAAGAGAACAACGAAGACTTAAAGTTCGATTGGCCAGAGATCCTCAAGGCTCGTCCAGCGCTGAAGCGTGAAACTAAGACTAAGCCTGAGACTAAAGTTCGTAAGCGGCGTCGCAAAGCCTCGGCGATAAACAGAGATGACACTGGCCATGAAGGCAAGCAGTTTGATGGAGCTTCTGTCGATCAGATTTCTAATGCCGTAACTTCTGAGCTGTCTGCCTCCACTGTTTCATCCGGAGGTGTTTTAGATGTGCCGAATGACCAGGTTGAATGAGCTTGTTCTTGCATATTGACAGGCTGTCTTTGTTGAAGTGAGGATTAGTTGTACGAAGTGTCTTGTCGGACAACTAAGTGAGACGTTAGTGAGATTTTAAGCCTGATGGTACATATAATGGGGTTGTGGTGATATGAGTTTTCAGTCGAAATTATTAGTGGTCTTTGGGTTGGCGATGGCCTCGGTGATGGTGACTGCCCAGATCGTGCCGTCTGAGGGACAACGGCCAACGTTCCGCGCTGCCGTTAACCTCGTCAGAACGGACGTTATTGTTCGGGACGGAGATGGGGTCTTTGTTCCAGATTTGACCAAGGAAGACTTTCGAGTCTTTGAGGATGATATCGCGCAGGAAGTCGCGTCACTTGTGCTAGTGCATGGCGGTCGTGTTTTTAATCTTGAGGCGCCGCCTCCGCCTGTTGCTCAAGAGGGCATTATCCTTCCTCCCAGACGTCCGCCCACTGATATTGCTGGACGTGTTTTTGTAATCTTTGTTGACGATTTACATCTTGGTTTTTCCAACACTGGGAGGCTTCGGTCAATTTTTAAAAAGATTGGTGAGACGCTGATTCACGAAGGTGACATGTTTGGGGTCGTTTCATCAGGTCCGTCCAATATTGCGATTGATTTGACATATGACAAACGCCGTCTTGAAGAGGCTGTTAAAAGTGTCACTGGCAACGGTCTTAGGCCGTCAGATATTCTCGATATGCCTCATGGCCCAACGGGGCCTCCTGAAGTTTCTTATAGAGTACGTGTGGCGTTTGCGACCGCGATGGATATCATGCGTAAACTGGAAGCGCTCCCTGATCGGCGGAAATCTTTTATTTATTTGAGTAATGGATATGATTTCAATCCTTTTTTCGAGGCTCGGATGGGGGGGCGATCGGGGTTCAGTGGTGGAGCGGGCGCCTTCAATACATCTTTCCTAGAGGACTACGAATGGAGCATGGAGAATCAGGAACTCTTTCAAGGGATGCAGTTTGCTGATAGTGATCTGGCGAGGATCATGATTGATCTGACCAGGGCTGCGAATCGCGCGAATACAACTTTCTATACGATTGATCCTCGTGGTCTCGCTGGGTCTGGAGATATTTCTGAAAACATCGAACCAAGGCAGTACCTGGACTATCTTCGAAAGAGTCAAGATAGTCTTCGCGTGATTGCTGAGGAAACAGGTGGTATTGCTGTCGTGAACCAAAATAATTTTGATAGGGCGCTTAAGCGTATTGACGCGGAGACTAGCGACTACTATATGTTGGGTTATTACACTTCAAACCCAGACCCGACCAAGAAGAACAGAAAGCTTGGCGTGACGGTCGATCGAGAAAATGTTGATATCTGGTCACGGAAGGCTTATTCGCTTACGCCTATTGTGACGCCAAGAATTCCCAGGAGACCAGGTCGTTAGCCTGTCGGTTTAGTTGTTACTCAAGGTTGTTTTACATCTGAGGGTAATGATCGAAGCGAAGCTTTGACGCGTGTCACCGCTTCGTTGAGATACTCAGGATCTAGATCGATTCCGATACAGCTGACACCAAGTTGAGCGCAGGCGATCGCAGTATTTCCCAATCCTAGAAATGGGTCGAGCGCCAAATTGACTCGAGGGAGTCCGTGAAGGCGTAGGCAGTATTCAGGCAGTTTGGGAGGGAAAGTTGCTGGATGTGGCCGTTCGCGGTTACGGTTCTGGATCGTTTCGTATGGAATAAACCAGGTGTTACCTCGACACCTGAGACCTCCCGTGGAATTTTTCCATCTTTCGATATTTGACCGATCTTGATATGGGACACCGATAGCATGTCGTTCGAGAGGTGTTCTACAGGACGGTGTAAGGTGAAGAATTAGTTCATGGCAATCATTAAGAAAGCGATCACTGTTGATAGGTTTGTAATGTCCCAAGGCTAGGTCACGAGTCAGGCCAGACGAAGAACCAGCTGAGGAGCGATCGATGGCTATGGACTTGATCCAGTGGATGACATTTTGTAGGTGAAGATGCTGACGTGCCGTCTGTGCAACATCCATGGCAATCCAGGGGTCCGAAGGCTTGGCGCCAACATTGAGAAACATTGAACCTTTCGGGTGTAAGGCTCTGGCCGCGAGCGAAAGCCAAGAATCAGTCCAGGCGAGGTAGTTTTCTCGTGGCTGTTTGTCGTCGTATGTGCGGTAATTGACACCGAGATTGTACGGCGGTGATGTGACAATGACATCTACGCTTCCAGGTTCGAGGCACTTCATTAGTTCGAGCGAATCACTGCAGTAGAAATGGAGGGTGGTGTCGTTGACTGAGAGGGTAGTGTCAGATGTCGGTAGCTTTGCCATGCCTTGAGTTTTGGTTAGGAAGGTAATTAGACCTTATAGGATAGTCTCATCCCGCTACGCAGTGACATATTTCGTCGGTTATTTTATCGCTCAGATATTCGCTGACGTAGTTTAGCAGCACGCTCAGATTGCCCCTGGATTTCGAGTGAATCAGCAAGTCCGCTTAGGGCAGTGAATGAAGTCGGGTCGAGTGTCAGGGCTTCGGAAAAGTATGCAGATGCTGCTACAGCATTGGCTGCTTGTAATTCAAACACGCCGAGATTTATGTAAGTAATTGGGCTCATTGGGTCGGCACGTAATGATGCTTGAAAGGCGTGACGGGCTTCATCAAAGCGACCAAGGCTGGCTAGTGCTGCTCCAAGGAGCTTTTGAGCACGTCCGTGATTTGAGGCAAGGCTTACAAGTTGCTGCGTGAAATCAATAACGGAAGTGTAGTCTCTCCGTAGAAAATGAAGTGAGGCATTGTAATACAGCGTTTCGACACTGTTTGGACTATTTCGTACGAGACGTTGAACGACCGGTTCCAGCCGAACTACATCGTTTTGATCTGAGAATACTGATGCGAGTTGTCCGTTTGCGACTGGATCGCTTGGATTGAGATCAACCGCAGCGAGTGCTGCCTGAGCTGCTTCTTCAAAACGTCCCGCTGAGGCCAATAGTCGAGACAACTGTATGAACGCTGGAGCGTTTACTGAATTAGCGCGGGTAATTTGATTGAGTAGATTGAGTGCTTCTTCTTGCCGGCCTCCGGCGGCGCTTGCTTGAAATAGTCCGTCGAGTGCTTCTCGGTCAGAGGGTGTTTTTCTTAATGCGTAGACAAAATCTTCGAAGGCGGTGTCATAGGCTTCGGCCCTTAGGTACATTAGTCCCCGATTACGCCAGTGCTCACCAGATGCGGAGGCTTTAGTTGTGGTGATTATGGTGGGCATGGGTGCCTGATCTCGAAGAGCACGGAGAGTAACGGCGTTTGTATATTCGGTTTTCCCGTAAATCCCACGGGGTGCTGAAAATTCTAGTGAATTTTTGTCGTCAGTCTGGATCTGAGCGTCTCCAACATATTTTTTGATTGTCGTGCCACGAGCTACAAAGAGGGAAAGGAGGCTAAAGGGGTCTCGAAGGTTTACCTCTCGCAGGTCAGTAGTTACGGCAGTTCTCTCCCAGGCTTTTGGCATGTTCGTTAAGAGCATGTCTAGTGGCGTTTCTGAACCAATTAACAGAACATCTCCGTCGCCAACTAACCACACAGAACCGTCAGAAAATACAGAAAGGAAGGTTGCTATGATTGAACGCAGGTCCGCGTCGCTGATGTCGTAAGTATGGGCCCATTGGCAAAGTATCCCGCCGGTGTTCAAACGTTCTTTAGCCGCAAGAAAGAATTCTCTCGTGAAGAGGGTTGCTACGCCGGCCATCCAGGGATTGGAAGGCTCTGAAATAATCACGTCGTAGCGTTTTGATGAAAGCAATAAATGGGAGCGTCCGTCGCCGACTATTAGATTCGTCCTCGGATCCGACAATGCATTGTGGTTCTCACTATTGAAAAACGCAGAAGCTTCGACTACCTGAGGCGATATTTCAAGCATGTCAACTTGTGATACCGGATGTGTAAGACTGGCACCGAGCGTTACACCGCTACCTAAGCCTATTATTGCCACCTCCTCTGGTTTGGGATGGAGCATAAGTGGAAGGTGGGCAAGTAGGCTTTGTGTGAGCATATCGCCCGCGTTGGTGGCATCGACCTTCCCGTCGATAGCCAGAGCTGTTGTACCTGCGACCTGTCTTACTGAAACCGTACCAGCCGCCCCTTCTTTGTAGTAAAGGAGCCTTCCAGCACTTAAACCCGCCTCGAGATCGGCTTGACGTATATAGGGTGCGTATTTGTAAGCACCGCTTGATAACAATTCGTTATTCCAAGTTGGTGCACTAGCGGCCACTGCAATGGCAGTGGTGCTTGCTATCCAAGATATGTACCTCGTTCTCTTGTGGGTTTCTCGGCTTATCAGAAAGAGAGTTATGCCCATACCAATAGCTATGAGACTCGCACCGGAAATTGTGTTTTGTAAGCCAAATTTAGGAACGAGTAGGAAACTCGCCGTTAATGCGCCTGCAATAGAGCCGAAAGTGTTAATTACGTAGACGATAGCGACGTCGGCTGATACCGATCTTTCTGGTTGTGTCGCGACTGAAACGGCTAACGGGAAAGCTGCGCCGAGAGCGGTCGTCATGGGAAGAAAGAGGACCATCACGACAGCGGTTTGGTAGATCATGACACGGCTGAATTGTGCATCGGGTGCTGCAACGGTATGCGCCACTTGTAAGGGGAGATAGCCTACGAGCCAGGAAACGGCGAGGGCCCCGAGTGCAGCGAACACTAACGTGATACCGAGGGCTAAGATTTTTGATTGCGAGCGTTTAGCTAGACGTGTTCCTAGGGCTGATCCGAGTGCCAGGCCACCAATGAACGCGGTGAGCATTGCGCTGAAGGCATAGGTTGTTGGTCCGATAATGAGTGCAAGTATTCTTGTCCACGCTACTTCGTATACCAATGCAACAAAGCCAGATACGCCGAGTGCGGTAGCGGCAAGCCAGGGCCGCCCTGTCGTTGTTGCCACATGCTTGGTCCGTGAAACATCAGAACGTGTTTTTCGACGACTTGAACGGTTGCCGGTATTCGGTCCAGTT
>CAZQMT010000011.1:25644-28788 GCA_964594555.1 uncultured Vicinamibacterales bacterium | reverse complement strand
TGTTCTTTTTCTGTTTCGGGGCGTAGTACGGACGAGAGAGATTCTTGTTTCGAAAGCCAAAAGGCAGCGATTGCAGCTGCGAGGTTGAGAATTACACCAACATAGGTTGTGCTTGTGAGGCCGATGGCTGGTAGCAATACGAAACCAGAGATTCCAGCACCTGATGCCGCACCGAGAGTGTTAAGTGCGTACAGTTGTCCTGTTTGTACGCCTGCGTTCTCGTGGTTTTCGACAAACCATCGAACTGCTATCGGGAAAGTTGCTCCCATAGCAGCTGCGGGTACTGTTAGCAGTGCTAAGCTTAATGAGAGGCGAATGAGTCCGAACCATGAACTGCTTTGGCCCTGGTCGTATGCGATGGATAACAGGGGTTGAGAAAGCATGAGGACGATCGGAACCAGTGCAGCGCTAATGGCGATTCCGATCTCTAGCCATGCATAAATTTTCAGTGCGTTTCGGCGCTCGCAATGAAGTGAGTAGCGTCCAGCAAGTGCAGCGCCGAGAGCGAGTCCCCCCATGACGGCAGCCAGGACTGTACCGATGGCCGCGACGGTATGTCCCATGTGGAGAGTGAGCAAGCGGGACCAGGTGACCTGATAAAGCAGACTGGCTGCTCCGGATATAAAGAAGATGATGAGAAAGGCTTGCCGTATTAACATCTAGCTGAGTGTACGACAAATTGACGAATGTCGTGCATCGGGGTTGACAGAAATGGGGTTGAGGTCAGAGAGTGAGTGGGGTGTTTTCGGTTTGAAAACGACTTTGAGGCATGGTTTATGTTGATATTTCACGGAAAATATGCCGGTTTTTTTGCAATAGCACTATTGATCGGAGTGTCCCAGGTGTTCGCGCAAGAAGGTGCTTCAACACTGGGAAGGGATTTATTACAAGATCCGGCAGTTAAAACTGCTGTAACGGCAGCTCGTCAGATCGAAGAGTCTCTAATAGAGACCCAGATCAGTTTGTGTGAGGTTCCGGCTCCGCCATTTGCTGAGGATGCAAGGGCTTCACTCTATAAGGAAATGTTTGAGAAGCTTGGCTTAGAGAACGTCCGTACCGATCGTGTCGGTAATGTATTAGGTGAGCGTCCTGGTCTTACTCCGCGCCCCCATCTGGTGTTTAGTGCACATCTTGATACCGTTTTCCCGAAAGGTACTAATGTTGAGGTCACTCGGGTTGGGCCCGTCCTCGAGGGGCCAGGGATTGCTGATGATTGTCGGGGCTTAGCTGTTGTCCTTGGAGTTATTCGTGCACTCGATGCAGCGAAATTTCAGACTCATGGCACGATTACCTTTGTTGGAACGGTGGGTGAAGAAGGTCTTGGTGATTTAAGGGGAGTCAAGCACCTCTTCAATGAAGAGCTTGAGGATAGAGTCGATCGTTTTGTTTCTGTTGATGGTACTGGGCTCGGTATCACTCATGTGTCTGTGGGGAGTAATCGATATAGAGTGACTTTCAAGGGGCCTGGTGGTCACAGCTTTGGAGAATTTGGTCTTGCTAATCCGGTTCACGCACTGGGCAGGGCTATAGGTTTGATTGCTGATCTGCAGGTACCGCGTGAACCCAAGACGACCTTTAGTGTAGGACGGATAGGAGGTGGCACGTCAGTGAATTCGATAGCGTTTGAGGCTTGGATGGAAGTTGATATGCGGTCACTGGATCCAGATGCTCTACAGAAGCTCGATTCGAAATTTCAAGAGACGATTGGACAAGCCTTGTCTGAAGAGAACAAGCGATGGGGTGATCGTGGAGTTCTGACGGTTGAGATAGAGCCAGTCGGTGATCGGCCAGCTGGTGCTATGCCGGAAGAGTCGCCGATAGTTCAAGCCGCAGTTTCGGTTAACCGGGCCCTTGGGTTATCTACGTCGCTCGCTGCGGGTTCGACTGATGCTAATGTGCCCATGAGCCTTGGTATTCCAGCTATTACGATCGCTGGTGGTGGGAGAGGGAGTGGAGCCCATTCTCTTAGGGAGCGGTTCGACACCATGGACTCGTGGCAGGGAACCCAACGAGCTACACTATTGGCGATTGCTCTCTCGCAACCTTGAGGGCAACCTATTTGGTGTACGTTCTCTTGATTTTTTTGAAGTATTGGTCAGTGAAGCGGTGGATTGATGTGCGTAAGGTGATGATGTTCTCCTCGGTTCGTGTTGTGCGGCTAGTTGTTATTGCTTTTGGAGTTGGGGTCTTTTCACTTCTGATCGAGCGGTCGTTGGTGGCGAGCGTGAACGTTTCGAATGTTGCCGCGCTTGCTGAAAGTTCTGATCTCGATGAGAATTTTGAGCAGAGGGATCGTAGAAGATTACCTAAACTAAAAAAGGCTGCCAGCGGAAATTTAGTTCCTGATGTGCCAGCCTCTGCCGTCATTGTTTACAGTCCAAAAACTGGCCGTGTGCTCTGGGAAGACAATTCTCAAGAACAGCGGCCGATTGCTAGCATCACAAAAGTGATGACTGTCTTGGTGTTTCTGGAAGAAGACCAAGATTTGAGTCAGGAAATTACTGTGCAGCGGTCAGAGGTTCGTCGAGCCTCTGTGACGTACCTTCGTTCACGTGAGCGCGTCACATTGGATCATGTCTTGCATCTTGCGTTGATCGCTTCAGATAACGTAGCGGCACGAGTGTTGGCACGAGTATCTTCTCTGGGCACTGAGCGTTTCATACAACGAATGAACGAGAAGGCCAGAGAGCTTGGTCTTGAGGCTACAAAATTTTCTGACCCATCCGGTCTTGATGCGGGTAATCTTTCGTCTGCCTACGATTTGTCACGACTTATTGTGTTTGCTGCCAGTGATGAACGTATCGGAAAAATCATGCGAAAGCCTACGCACAGGTTAAGGACAAATCGTCGTAGGGTAAACATCAGAAACACTAATAAGCTGTTGCAAAAAGGCTTGCGAAAGGATGTTTACGGTGGGCCGTGGAGTATCGGAGAAAAGGTCGAAGTGCGGGCAGCGAAAACTGGTTATATTAGGAAGGCTGGGTTTTGTCTTGCGATATTGCTTCGACTTCCGCGTGGTGAGGACGTTGCGGTCGTGCTCCTTGGGGCACGTTCAAATGTTTCTAGGTTTCGTGAGACGCAGAGACTCGTTAACTGGTTAGCTGGTACTATTAAAGACGATGTGTTAAGAGGTATTGATACAGA
>CAZQMT010000011.1:22592-25634 GCA_964594555.1 uncultured Vicinamibacterales bacterium | reverse complement strand
GAAAGCGAGGTCTGGCACGCCCTAGCAGATAATGGTAAAAAGCTTTAACCTGTAGTTGTGCGTCGAGGTATGTAAACGGGCTATTGCATGAATAAGTAGGTCGAGTTTAACGTTCTATTTTTTAACACGTTGAGAGGATACGATGGCATCAGAGCATGTTCAGACATTTACAGATGGAAATTTTGATGAGGTTGTTATTAAGTCTGAGAGTCCGGTTCTTGTGGATTTTTGGGCTGAGTGGTGTGGTCCCTGCCGAAGTTTGGCACCGATCGTTGATTCTTTAGCGGAGGACTTCACTGGCCGCGTGGTTATAGGCAAGCTAAACGTGGACGAAAATCCAGGTCTAGCTAGTCGTTTCAGTGTACGAGGTATTCCTACGCTTCTTTTGTTTAAGGGTGGGGAAATGGTTGAGTCTGTTGTAGGTCTAGCTGACAAAGAACATCTTAAGGGAATCATAGAGAAGCATCTGTGAAGGCGGTAATTATGGAAGTAGTCAGAGACGTCATCGTCATCGGTTCTGGTCCGGCGGGTTTAACAGCGGCTCTTTACACCGGAAGAGCCAACTTAAGGCCGCTGGTTATTGAGGGTCTTGAAGCTGGCGGACAATTGATGCTCACGACTATGGTCGAAAATTGGCCTGGCTATAGAGATGGGATTATGGGACCAGAGCTTATGCAGGAAATGCGCGCGCAGGCTGAGCGATTTGGTGCTGAGATTATAACGGGAAACGTTAGCGAAATTGACCTAAGTCAGCGGCCCTTTACTCTTAAGACGACTGAGTCTGAGTACCAAACACGTACACTGATTATTTCTACCGGAGCTTCTGCGAGACTTTTGGGGCTGTCAAGTGAGCGAACTTTAATGGGGCATGGAGTTTCGACTTGTGCGACATGCGATGGCTATTTCTTTCGTGGTAAGCCTATCGCTGTGGTAGGTGGTGGTGATTCTGCTATGGAGGAGGCGATTTTTCTCACAAAATTCGCGACGAATGTTACGGTTGTCCATCGTCGGGATAAGCTTCGGGCATCGAAGATCATGCAGGATAAAGCGCTTGCTAACCCGAAGATTTCGTTTCTCTGGAATAGCGAGGTTGTTGAGGTGCGAGACGTCGCTAAAGGTGAGGTTTCGTCTGTCGTTGTTAAGAATCATGAAACTGGGGCTGAAACCAATCTACCAGTCGAAGGATTATTCGTAGCGATTGGCCACACTCCGAACACGAAACTCTTCACGGGCCAGCTTGATATGGATGAAAACGGTTACATCGTTACGGACGGAACGAATACGAGTGTTCCCGGAGTGTTTGCGTGTGGGGATGTTCAGGACCACGTCTACAGGCAGGCGGTGACTGCAGCAGGTAGTGGATGTATGGCAGCGATTGATTCTGAAAGATATTTGGAAGGGTTGAACTCGCCGATCGATTAAATCGGAGTCGCTGCTTAGCTTCGTACGGTTTTGGCTGCATGCTGGAAGTGGGAGTTTTCGGATGGTGAGTCAATCCAGCCTCCACCCAAGACGGTTTCTCCATCAAAAAAAACAACGGCTTGACCGGGCGCTATTGCTGTTTGGGGCGTGTTGAATTCGATATCAACTCGATTGTTCTCGAGCGGTGTGATTTGAGCTTGTGCTGCTGGATGTTGGTAGCGGATTTGTGCGGTTGCCGTAAAGGCGCTTTTGGGTTTATTGCTGATCCAATTGACGGTAGACGCGGTCAAGTGACTTTGTTCAAGGGCCTCGCGAGGCCCGACGACAACATTACGTTCAGGGGCATCAATCTTTAGTACGTATAGTGGGACTGGCGAAGATATGCCGAGTCCCTTTCGTTGTCCAACTGTGAATCGATGTACTCCTTTGTGGCGTCCTAGTGGGCGCCCATTTGTGTTGACGATTTTTCCTGTACGTGCGAGATCGTCATGATTTTGTTCTATGAATGATGCGTGCTTACCACTAGGCACGAAACAAAGTTCTTGGCTGTCAGGTTTGTCGGATACAGGGAGACAGTGATTTCTAGCGTATGCACGAACGTCAGATTTAGATAGGTGGCCGACAGGGAAAACAGCATACTTTAGTTGTTCTTGAGTAAGTGGGAAGAGAAAGTATGACTGGTCTTTATTTTGATCGATTCCCCGTTTAAGCATATAGCAGTTACGGGTTGAATCATGCATAACTCGTGCATGGTGCCCTGTCGCGACTCCTGTCGCCCCGAGACCTATAGCGCGGTCTAAGAGTGTCGAAAACTTTAGTTCACTGTTGCAGTGGACACAAGGAATAGGGGTTCGTCCTTGTGCGTACTCATCGACGAACGGTCTTAAAATCTGTTCGCTAAATGGTTGTTCGAAATTTACAACGTAGTGTGGGATTTTTAGGACATTGGCGACACGTCTGGCATCGTGAAGGTCGTCGATCGTGCAGCAGTTACCGAAGCTGGAGTCTGTGCCACGTTGGTCGTAAAGCTGCATCGAAATTCCGATAACTTCGTGACCGGCCTCTTGCAGGATTGCGGCGGCAACCGAAGAGTCAACACCGCCAGACATTGCTACAACTATACGCATAGTGATTGTCTCATCAACATTTGTGTTATGCGTGAACAGGTCTACGGTTTAGAGAGCGAAGCTTAGCGACTGTTCGTGGCATAAGTTCGACTACGCGGTCGATTTGTTCTGTATTGTTACTTAAGCCGACACTGAAGCGGATTGAGTTTTGTGTGCGATGAGGGGATAAGCCAATAGCTTTAAGCACATGAGAAGGTTCTAGGGTTCCAGAGGAACATGCGGAGCCAGTAGAGACAGAGATCCCTTCTAGATCGAGTGCGATGAGAAGTGATTCGGCCTCAATATGATTGAAGCTAATGTTGGTAGTATTTGAAACTCGGTTTGTAGACTTTCCGTTTACCTCTGTTCCGTTCACACTCGAGAGAATGCCTTCTTCAAGGTGGTCGCGAAGCTCAGAAAGACGAGGTGATTCTTGTTCTATTGCTTGGGCTGCATACATAGCTGCTACGCCCAATCCTACGATGGCTGGGACGTTTTCTGTCCCAGCTCGGCG
>CAZQMT010000011.1:9449-22582 GCA_964594555.1 uncultured Vicinamibacterales bacterium | reverse complement strand
GTTCTTGTTTGCCGCCGGTCGTTTGTTTTACGAGCCTAATGCCACGACGTACCCAAAGTGCCCCTGTACCTTTAGGGCCGTAAAACTTATGGCCGGAGAGCGAGAGGAGATCGACTCCTAAGTCGCTTACATCGATCGGCAGTTTACCTACAGATTGGACTGCATCGGTGTGGAACAGTGCGCCGTGCTCGTGGGCTATACGCGTCAATTCAGCGATAGGTTGTACAGTGCCGATTTCGTTGTTGGCGTGCATAATGGACACAAGTGTGGTGTCCTCGTTTCTGGAAGAAAGTATGTCGTGTAGCGCCTGGGGGAGAATGATACCTGAAGCATCAACGGGTACAAATGTTGTGAGCCAACCACGTTTCTCGAGTGCTCTGAAGGTGGTGAGTACTGCTTCATGCTCAATAGTGCTAGTAACTAGGTGGCGCTTGCCAGATGGTTCTGTGGCTTCGGCAATACCCCGGATAGCCAGGTTGTCGGCTTCGGTTCCACCACTGGTCAAGAGTACTTCGTTGGTGTTTGCTCCGATTAGGTCGGCTACGGCATTTCGTGCCCGATCGAGTGCAGCTTTTGCTAGTTGACCATGGTGATGTACGCTGGAAGCGTTTCCGAATAGATCGCGTTGTGCTGCAGCAACTGCATCGATCACTTCCGGTAAAGGTGGTGTGGTGGCGTTATGGTCCAAATAGATACGCATCGTTAACTGCTATCTCTTATTTTATTATGATACCATCCGTCCTTGGCTTTTAGGCCATATGTTATGAGGAATGTTTACAGCTTTTGACTAAGGAATCCATTGATAATGCTAGGAGAAACTGGACAGGGATCGAGCAGTACTCGTATACTGGAATAGGTTTTATAACTATAGCAGTTTAAGTGCACGGAGATGTTTAATGTGGAAGCGTGAGGAGCCATTACGTACTATCGATAGACCTACCACTAGTTCATCTGAGTTGCAGTCTAGTCCTAAATCTCCTCCTTCGCCGGTGCGTGCATCATTGCAGGTGAGTCCTGTAAACGTTGGGAAAACTGTTGTTCTTCACGGTGAGTTGACTTCTAATGAAGATTTAACAATCGAGGGGCAGGTTGAGGGGAAGATCGAGCTCCGGCAGCATGTTTTGACAATAGGTGTTCACGGTAAGGTAAAGTCTGAGATTTTGGCGAAGTCCGTGGTAGTCCTCGGTAAGGTTGACGGCAATATCATAGCAACTGACTAGGTTGACATTCGGAATGCTGGATCAGTTGACGGAGATATCGTCTCACCGCGTGTGGCGATTGCAGAAGGGGCACACTTCCGGGGTAGCATTGACATGCAACGCGAACCTTCCGCTGGATCCGGACCAGCTGCGAATTCTGCTCGGGTGAGGCCAAAGGTTAAGCGTGCTGCTGCGGCACCGGTTCGTGAATTGCCGCTGTCCAGGCAACCACGTTCTTGAAGTGCACATTGGTTAACTAGTTTTCTGTCGCCCAATTATCGGGGAGTTCTTGTCGCGTGGTTTTTTCCCGGTGAGTGTGCAGCTCGGTAGAGTGAATCAAGGTGTGAGAAGACCTGGTTCGGCGATAGTTTTGTCTAGCTAAGGAGGCTCTTTGCTTGGTAAGGGTGCAGCGAAGACAATTGCCGATCTGTTCTTTCGTGAAGGTGCCAAGACGAAGCAGCCGGTGAGTCCGTTGGAAGTTCCGGTTGTGAGCGATCCAATTTTTCCTACGAAGGCATTCCCGCAGTTCCTTTCTTGTATGGGCGAACGTGAGTCGCCGGTCATTCTTGATTTTGGTCCAGGCCTTGGTTCGAACGTTAACTATTTTGGGGAACAGTTTAGTTGTAAGCTCATTATTGAGGATCTCTATTCGGATCTGGAGCGATTCTCTCAAGAGGGTAACCTCGGTGAGTTTTCGAAATTTCTTGCAACATGTCTCAATCAGATCGATTCGAGTGTGGACGGTATTTTGTGTTGGGACCTTCTCGACTATCTTGAACGCCCCGCTGCGCGAGTGTTGGGGGAGCAAGTTGTCCGTCTGCTTCGTCCCGGGGGGGCTGCTTTGGGATTTTTCTCGACGCTAGACACGCCGACACGCCAGTACACAAAGTATCTTGTCGTCGATGAAGTTAGTCTGCGGCATCGAGCATATCCAGCGACTCGCGGTCGTCAACCTGTACTGTTGAACCGTGAGATTGTTAGGTTGTTTAGTGGTTTAAATGTCATGGAGTCGTTCTTGCTGAGAGTTAATGCTCGGGAAGTTCTGTTCCAGAAGCCGATCTATGCGTAGGAGAAAATCATGGTTGCTTTAATGGTAGCCCAGATTTCATACGTACCAAGATGTGATGAATGGCGCGCCCTCTTGTAGTTCTGCTGAGCGATTTCGGAACTCGTGACCACTATGTGGGCACGATGAAAGCCGTGATGCTAGGGATTTGTCCTGACGTTACCATGGTGGACATTACCCACGATATTCCACCGCATGATATTCAGAAAGCGGCTCTCGAACTGTCGGCTAGTTACAGCTACTTTCCAAAGGGGACAGTGTTTCTGGTGGTTGTGGATCCTGGGGTTGGGTCATCGAGGCGCGGTCTTGTTGTTGACACCGGTGATTATAGGTTCGTCGCTCCTGATAATGGCGTCTTAACTGAGGTGTTGCGAGAGACGCCACCGAAGCGTATCGTCGAAATAACAGAGCGCCGGTATGCAAGGCCGACGGTCAGTCGGACTTTTGAAGGGAGAGATCGTTTCGCCCCGGCAGCTGCTTGGCTGGCGAAAGGCGTGAAGTCATCTGCTTTTGGTCGAATGATTAGCGAATATAAAACTTTTGAGATCCCTGTTCCAGAAGTCGAAGCTGAACGAATTTCTGGATGCGTTATTCGCGTTGATCGCTTTGGGAATTTATTGACCAACATTACCCGAAAGCTTGTAGAGCGATTTTCTGAATCAAGAGTAATTCAGATTAAGATTGGCACATATCAGGTCGATCGGCTTGTGGCAACTTATGCTGAAATAGAGGGTGATGAGCCTTGTGCATTATTCGGGAGCACAGATCATTTGGAGGTGGCGGCGAGGTCGGCAAGTGCACGTGATTTACTTGGACTTGATCGAGGAGTATCAGTTGTAGTGACACGAGAATGAAGAATGGAACATCGGCTCTGAGGCATAGTAATGATTAACTTTGACCTCAATGAAGAGCATAAGTTGCTTGTTAAGGCTGTTCGAGAGTGGGCTGAAGCAGATGTGGCTTCTCGTATTCACGATCTAGATCGAGAACGCCGTTTTGATCGAAGCATTCTCAGGCAGATGTCCTCTTTGGGGCTTCTTGGTATTTCAATACCTCAAGAGTATGGCGGCTCAGGAATGGACTATGTTTCTCTCGGTCTGGCGAGTGAAGAACTTGAATACGTCGACACTTCTTTACGGGTCATCTTGTCGGTTCACGTTGCCCTAAATTCTCTTTCATTGCTTACTTGGGGTACTGAAGAACAAAAACAGCGTTACTTAATACCTCAGGCGAGAGGGCAGAAAATTGTTTCGTACGCTCTTACTGAACCGAACGCAGGGAGTGATGTGCGAGGTATTCAGAGTGTTGCAGTGCATGATGGTGAGAGATATCTCTTAACCGGAGAGAAAATGTGGATCTCACTTGCAGATGTTGCTGATGCATTTCTCGTGTTTGCTTGGACAGATCTTGAGAGGAAACGTCGTAGAGATCCTTCAGGACTGAGCGCGTTTATTGTGGAGCGAGAGTTCTCCGGTTTTTCTAGTGGTACACTGAAGGAAAAGTGGGGGATTCTTGCTGGAAATACTGGGTTTTTAAATTTTGATGAAGTGCCTGTCCCAGAGGAGAATTTACTAGGACGTCCTGGTGAAGGTTTCAAAATAGCCATGTCCGCCCTCGATCAGGGACGTTTCACTGTTGCGGCCGGCGCTACTGGACTGATTCGGGCATGTCTGGACGAAAGTGTAAGTTATGCAAAACAGCGTCGAACTTTTGGGGCTGAGATTGGAAAACATCAGTTGGTCAAAGAGATGATTGCGAAAATGGAATCAGATTACCAAGCTTCTAGATTGCTTTGGTTAAGATCGGGTTGGCTTAAAAATCTTGGCTTGCGCAACACTCGGGAAACAGGATTGGCTAAATGGTTTGCGACAGATGCCTCCGAACGAGCTGCGAGTGATGCGGTGCAGATACATGGGGCTAATGGTTATTCCGATGAGTATCCAGTTGGACGTTTCTATCGGAATTGTAAAGGAGCGGTGATCTACGAAGGTACGCGTGAGGTACACAAGCTCATGCAAGCGGATTATGTTCTTGGGTATCGCGTAGATCGAGAAGCAAGGTGTCAGCTTCCTCCTTATCGGTGTTCTTCTGTTGCTGATGGTCTTTCTGGGTGATGTATGGAACTCTCTGAACTTAACGAGGAGTAGTAATGCCTTCGGATCTTTCTACGAATTTTCTTGATGTTGTTGAGCAAGCAGCGATTGCGTCTGCGCATACTACTGGGCAGGGAGATCGCCAGAGGTCCGATCAAGTGGCTGTTGAGTCCATGCGACGGGTTTTAGATACCGTTCCAATTGATGGGACCGTTGTGATTGGAGAAGGTGAGCGAGATGAGGCCCCCATGCTCTATATTGGAGAGAAGGTTGGTGCGGCTGGTAAGTCTAATGGTGAGGCCACTGATCTTGTTTGTCCTGCGGTTGATATTGCTGTCGATCCTCTCGAAGGTACGAATCTGTGCGCTACTGGAGCAGCGAACGCTATTACGGTATTAGCAGCAGCCGATAGCGGTGGCCTACTACACGCTCCAGACATTTATATGGAGAAGCTTGTCGTCGGTCCTAGCTCAAAAGGTTCCGTGGACTTGGATGCGCCAGTCGCTGAGAACCTACAGGCGATTGCTCGAAGTCTTCAGTTGAATCTCGGAGATCTTGTTGTAGTTGTTCTTGATCGTCAGAGACACGAATCTCTTATGCATGAAATTCGGGCTGCGGGTGCCAGAATTCACTTAATCTCGGACGGGGATCTTTCTGCTGGTATTTCTGCTGCAGTAGATGGGAGTGGTATTCATGCTGTCATGGGCACCGGTGGGGCTCCAGAAGGAGTTTTGGCGGCGGCGGCGATGCGTTGTTTGAATGGTGAGATTTATGCACGACTTGTGGTTGACAAACCCGAGCATGAGGCGAGGTGTAATGCCATGGGGATCTCTGATTTTAAGCGAGTGTATAACTCCACTGATTTAGCATCGTCGGAGTCGATAGTTTTCGCTGCGACAGGTGTCACAGATGGAACTTTAATGAAAGGCGTTCGTTTTCTTGATGATGGTACGCGTACAAGCTCTATTGTTATGCAAACGAATCCAAGAAGGATTCGTTTTGTTGAAAGTATCCACGTGGGTTCAGACGAGCATATTAAAATTCGCTTCTGATCAAGGATTGACCAGGTCTGTCGTTTCCGATTCTTTAAGAGTACGGTCGGTCGTGTAATGGCTATCTCGCCGCACGATTCACGCTGGAATCAGATCGCTATTACTGTTGCTGGGTTCGTTGGTTTCATGGGTTACACGCTTGTGATGCCATTCCTTCCGCTGTATTTCCGTGAACTTGGGGTCAGGGATGTCGGTGATATCGCCTTATGGTCGGGTTTGAGCCTGGGAATTACCCCGGCTATGACTGCCATTGGTGCTCCTTTGTGGGGACGTTTGTCTGATAGATTCGGTAGAAAAATCATGGTCGAAAAATCCATGGTGGCTTTCATAATCGTCATGGTTGGGACGGCTTATGCAACAAGTCCATGGCAGATACTCGCCTTGCGAATGGCTCAGGGAGTTGTTGGTGGATACGGAGGGTTGTTCATCACGATGGCTGCCGATTCAGTTCCACGTGAACGAATGATGGCGGCAATTGGAACGACACAAAGTGCTCAACGCCTGGGACCGGCTATCGGTCCGCTTGTGGGCGGTGTCCTCGCACAAATTGTGGGTTTACGGTATACGTTCCTAGTCGCGGGAGCTTTTTACTTCTTTGCCTTTGTTCTTGTGAAGATTCTCTACGTGGAACCACCGATCGCCAAAACGCGACCCGATAAAGATGGGAGAAGTATTGGTATTCGCGATGTGCTGAAATTAGAAAATCTCTTTTTGTTACTACTGGTCGTTTTTAGTGTGCAATTTGTTGATAGAACTTTGGGGCCTATTTTGCCTTTATATATCGGTCAACTTGGAATTCATGCGGACAAGGTGCCTCTGATAGCAGGTGTCGTTTTCTCAGTAATAGCTGTCTCGCAGGCGATTGGAAGTTTTTGTACATCGCTGACAGTTCGAGTTTCTAGTCGGACTGTGATTGAGGTGGGTCTCGTCATGGCTTTATTGCCACTGTTAATTTTAGCTATTACCAAGGACGTTGTATGGATGTTTGTCGCGACTGTTCTCTTTGGGCTTTCTATTGGATTACTCATGACTCGTGTCTATTCGGTTGCCGGAGGAATTTTCCCATTTTCACTCCGTGGGACTGGTTTTTCGGTGATGACATCTTCCTTATTAGCTGGGGGAGCGATAAGTCCTATTTTTAGTGGACTTTTGGCTTCAAAAAGTATTCAACTGGTCTTCTTGTTTGATGCACTGATGTTGTTGGGGCTGGCCGTAATTGTGAGGTATACCTTGCCTAGAGTCAGCAGAGTGCGAGATGACTTGTCAAAGACATCGTTCGGGTCTCGTCGTTTCAATGTGAGTATTGAAGATAAATTTCGTGAATAAAAAACTTGGACTTGCATAGCAAAAAATCATTCAAATTCAAAAATTAACAGTAAGTATGATTTTGTTTGATGTTTAATTGTCTCCTGGAGGATTTCCCCGAGCGATCATTCAAGGGTTTTAATGCCGAATTGTCTTTCGATTGACCCACAAAGTCCCGATCCAGAGACGCTTGACAAGGCCGTTCAGGTCATTGAGTCTGGCGGTGTTGTTGCGTTTGGAGCATTCTTTCCTTCCTTTGTTGGTCCATTTCCAGAAAATGATTCTAGCGAGCAAAAGCTTTTTAAGATCAAGGGGCGAAATCTAGACAAGGCCATTCCTCTTATAGCGGCAGATGTCGCTCAGGTGGAATCCAGGATTGCATCATTATCGGTGGATGAACTCCGCCTGGCCAATTGTTTCTGGCCTGGACCTCTTGCTCTTGTAATTCGTGCAGCAGAGAATTTGGCATGGAATCTTCATGCAGGTACTGTTGCTGTGCGTGTTCCAGGGCATACGATGGCTCGTATGCTTGTGAGTCAAGTGGGTCGGCCGATTACAGCGACCAGCGCGAATATGTCTGGAACATTTCCAGCTATTTCTGCTGATGAAGTTTACGAAAAGCTCGGGTCAGCTCTTGATCTTATTCTTGATGGTGGACCGACACCAGGTGGTGTCGCGTCAACTATTGTGAGGGTTGATCAGTCTGGTCCTGTACTAATCAGGGCAGGCGTTCTTCCGTGGGAACGCGTGTTAGAATCCTTCTCGAGTGTCAAATAAGTGCTTATCTTACACAGCAGTATTGCGCCGGCATGAGCGTGCGATTGCGATTGGAGTGTCTGCGCCACGTTCTAGAGTTGAAGCCGAGCGCTCTCTAAGTGAGTTGGTTGGACTCTCTGAGGCGGCTGGAGCTACGGTTGTGCTAAGCGTGGTTCAGGAAAGAAAGAGCCCCGATCCGACAACGTTTTTGGGCTTTGGTAAAGTCGAGGAACTGGCGAAGTCCTGTGATGAGGCTGAGATCGATTTAGTTGTTGTTGACCATGAATTGTCACCAACACAGTTAAAAAAGCTTGAACGTGTATTGGACCGGAAAGTTGTTGACCGCACTCAACTAATTCTAGATATTTTTGCGAAGCGGGCTCGTACTCGTGAAGGTAAGTTACAGGTCGAGTTGGCGCAGTTACGGTATCTGCTGCCAAGACTCGTGGGTGCTACCACTGCACTTTCGAGACTTGGTGGTGGCATCGGAACTCGTGGTCCAGGCGAGACCAAACTTGAGACAGATCGTCGCCGCATTCGCCATCGGATTGGTGTTCTTGAACGAGAGATTGCCGTCGTTCGACAGCGCCGCGCACAGCTTCGGGCGCGTCGCCATAAGGCTTCGATTCCTACTGTTGCACTCGTTGGGTATACGAATGCTGGAAAAACAACGCTTTTTAATAAATTAGCTAGTGAAAATGCTCAGGTGTCGGACTCGTTGTTCATGACCCTAGATCCACTTGTACGGCATGTGAGTTTCCCGGACCGGCGGGAGCTTCGAATATCTGATACGGTTGGTTTCATTGATCGATTGCCACATTCGTTAGTGGCGGCTTTTCGGGCTACGCTTGAGGAGGTGACTTCGGCCGACTTACTGCTTCATGTGATCGATGCTTCGGATTGTGATACCGCGCGTCGAATTAGGGCTGTTAATCGTGTATTGGATGAGGTTGGAGTAAAGGATATAAGGACGATTGAAGTGTTCAATAAGTGTGATGTAATGACGTTGTCAGAGCGAAACATTTTAACGAGCCGATATCCAGGATCGTTTTGTGCTTCTGGGTTGACTGGTGAGGGTGTTGGCCCGTTACTGGTGGCGGTAACGACCAGTCTCGCTCTTGAGATGTGCCGTGTCGTACTTAAATTTAATAGGCGTAGTGAATCTGATCAAAACAGGATAGCCCGTTTATACCGGCACGCTAGAATTTTTAGACATGAAAATCTTGACAGTCATGTGTCCATCGAGGCTGATGTGCCGCGCCGTATGCTGGAGGAATTGAAGCGTGAAATTTCGGCAGAAGCTTGACGAGATGTACGCGTATTTGACTTTGCCTCAGCTACTCTACTGGATTGTCCAGAGTAGAGGTAGGAGTCGTGTTGTTGTGGCTCTAGGGTTTTCTATTTTACTCTCAGCATGCGCGGCCAAAGTTTTGCCAACGCCGGTAGTGTTGTCTCCCCGTTATCCTGAGTTCGCTTTTCCAGTGGTTCCGTTAGAATTTGGCGATGAGTTGGCTGCAAAGGTCAAGCGTGCGTGGTCTTTCTTACAGTCCGGAGATTTGCAAACGTCTGGACAAGAGTTCAGTTTGACTTTACAGAAATCCGTCGATTTCTATCCGGCTGAAGTTGGTCTTGGTTACGTTGAGTTAGCGAAAAGTGACTATGCGACTGCCATGGTTAGGTTTGATAGGAGTTTGTCCATGGTTGAAAATTATGTTCCCGCATTGGTTGGGCGTGGCGAGGCCCTTTTAGGTGAGGAACGCGAGCAAGAAGCTTTGAGTAGTTTTGAGGCTGCTCTGAATATTGACCCTTCTCTTATTGTAGTTCGCCGTCGTGTGGAGGTAATACGCGTTCAGGGACTACAACGAAATGTAGAAGAAGCACGTGTTGCCGCTTCAGCCGGTCGAGATTCTGAAGCAGCTTCAGCGTACAGACGTGCTATTACTGCGTCACCGGAGAGTGCTTTTTTGTACAGAGAGTTAGCTATTATAGAGCAACGACGAGGCAATGAGACTGATGCGCTTGAACATATGAAACGAGCCACGGTACTTGATCCGAATGACGCCCTGTCTCTAATGACGCTTGGTGAACTATACGAGGGCCGTGGTCAGTACGATGAGGCTATTGAGGCTTATACACGAGCGCATGAGGTCGAACCGACACCAGATTTAGTCCCACGGATCGAAAGATTAATGGACCGCGTTGAGTTAGAGCGGTTGCCTGGTGAGTTTCGCGCCATACCTTCACTTTCTGAGGTTACGAGAGCAGATATTGCCGCGCTCCTTGGTGTTCGCTTACAAGGTTTGATTGAAAGTAATAGTTCTTTAGAATCTGTGTTGATTATCGATACTCGTGGTCACTGGGCCTCTTCCTGGATCATGGCTGTTGCTTCAGCGGGTTTCATGGAGGTCTACCCAAATCATACCTTCGAACCGAGCGCCGTAATAGATCGTGGGGATTTGGCAGAGGTTGTCAGTCGAACATTAGGGGCGATTTCTTCACGTGCGCCGACATTGGCTCGGGAATGGAAAGCCAAGTCGGTGTCTTTTGTTGATCTCCGCTCAAATCACTTGAGTTATCCTTCAGCTGAACTTTCTGTGGCCGCGGGGATTCTGCCAATAACCGAGGATGGCAGTTTCGGACTTACGCGGATCGTTACGGGTGCAGAAGTCGTTAATGCTGTTGATCGCTTAGAGGTTTTGGTGAAGTTGGTTTCAGGGCTTTCACGTAGACACTGATCTGGCCTCGGTAGTTTTTCTAGACGTGCAGGTGTTATGTCTAATCTAAACACTGCGAATAATCTTACGCTGCTTAGGATTCTCCTGGTCCCCGCCTTCGTCCTGTTAGTGGTATATGGA
This sequence comes from uncultured Vicinamibacterales bacterium, assembly GCA_964594555.1. Classification (GTDB taxonomy): domain Bacteria; phylum Acidobacteriota; class Vicinamibacteria; order Vicinamibacterales; family CAZQMT01; genus CAZQMT01. The sequence continues at coordinate 12,256 of CAZQMT010000011.1, read as the reverse complement.
TACCTTGGCTATGCACTGGTGGCGTTGGTGGTGGCTGGACTCACGGATGCCCTAGATGGATTGATCGCTCGTCGAACGGGACAGAAAACGAGCCTTGGCGCATGGCTTGATCCGATGGCCGACAAGCTATTGCTGATTTCGACATTTGTGGTTTTGACTATGCCTGGGCTTGGCCTGATGAATAGGTTGCCGATTTGGTTGACGGTTGTTGTGATTAGCAGGGACGTGGTTATCGTTTTAACGGTTGCGATCATTAATCTTGCAGTTGGACATCGGACTTTTAGGCCATCAATATTCGGTAAAGCTGCGACAGCTATCTACATTTTGACTGGCGGTGTCACGATGTTGTTCAATTTTCTTGGTCGGACATCGGTTCTTGTGGATGTGTGCATATACGCATCCTTAATGATCACACTTGTTTCAAGCTTGCATTACATTTGGTACACACTGTGGTCGACAAGTGAATCTTGATTTTTTTCAACTAAAATCCCCGTTTGTTGACGCCAAGTGAGAGGTTGGCTTTAGGTGCCAATCTTTCGTTTGAAATAATCAATAGTGTTGGATAAGCCTTGATCTAAGGGGATTTTAGGTTCCCAGCCAAGGAGAGTTTTCGCTCGAGAAATGTCAGGTTGTCTGACTTTGGGGTCGTCTGTTGGCAATGGGCGATAGGCTATTGTTGATTGTGAGTCTGTCGCTAGGATAATTTGTCTGGCGATTTTTTCGATGGTCATCTCATTTGGGTTTCCGATATTAACGGGGTCGTTGGCGTTTGAAAGCATTAAACGTATCACTCCGTCTACCAGGTCACTGATATAGCAGAAACTCCGTGTTTGTTGTCCACTACCGAAGATAGTTACGTCTTCACCGCGCAGTGCTTGTGAGATGAATGTTGGGATAGCACGTCCATCGTTGATTCTCATTCGAGGGCCGTAGGTGTTAAAGATTCGTACTATTTTCGTGTCGAGTCCATGGAAACGGTGATACGCGACTGTTATGGCTTCAGCGAATCGTTTGGCCTCGTCGTAAACCCCCCGTGGACCAATAGGATTTACGTTGCCCCAATAAGTTTCAGGCTGTGGGTGTTCTAATGGATCTCCGTACACCTCTGAGGTCGATGCGAGTATGAATCTCGCCCCCTTGGCCTTTGCGAGGCCGAGGGCCTTGTGGGTGCCAAGTGCGCCGACCTTGAGAGTGGGGATAGGAAGTTCGAGGTAGTCGATAGGACTAGCTGGACTCGCCCAGTGAAGCACAAAATCTACGGGGCCATCGATGTAGATATAGTTAGTAACGTCATGTTTTATGAATACAAAATCCCTATTAGTGAGATGGGAAATATTTTCTGGTTTACCCGTTAGTAGGTTGTCAATACCAATCACGGAATAGTCCAGGTCAAGCAAAGTTTCGGCCAGGTGAGATCCTATAAATCCAGCTACTCCTGTGATGACAGCTCGTTTTTTCATAAGTAGGGTTGTCGATATTGAAAAATAAAGGGATATAAGTGATAGCTTTAGTAAGCGTGTTTGTTAAAAAATCCACGGATTAAAATCAAAAATGTTAAGCAAAGGATCTTAAGGTCGAGAGCCATCGACCAGTTCTCAATGTAGAAAAGATCGTACTCGATCCTTTTCTCGATCGATGTGTCTCCTCGCCATCCGTTCACTTGCGCCCAGCCGGTCATTCCGGATCTCACTTTGTGGCGAAGCATGTATCGTGGAACACGTTGTTTGAATTTTTCAACGAAGAATGGCCGTTCTGGTCTAGGCCCTACCAGGGACATTTCACCGCGAATCACATTCCACAGTTGGGGGAATTCATCAAAATTCGACCGGCGAAGTAGTTTCCCAACGGAGGTTCTTCTTGGGTCGTTGTCGGTTGCCCAAACGGGGCCGCTTTCTTTTTCTGCATCCTCAAACATTGAGCGAAATTTGTAGACAAGAAAACGTCTGCCATCGAGTCCCATGCGTTCCTGCCGGTAAAAAACAGGGCCAGGAGATGTCATTTTAATAATCGCCGCGATGATGACGAAGGGGATTGCCAAGAGCAAGATAATGGCTGATGAGATAGTTACGTCGCTGATGTGTTTAAGGGCACTATTAAAACCCTGCAATGGCACATCATTGATGTTGATGATTGGTATGCCATCAAGGTCTTCGAGTCGTGCGCCGAGGGTAATGAATTGCAATAGATCGGGAATGACTTTAACGTCTATGCATTCACGGCCGGCTGCTTCTATTAGTCCAAGCATCTTGACGTGTTCCTCTAGGGGGAGCGCTATATAAAGCTGGTCGATAGATTCCTGATTCATGATCTCATTAGCTTCTGATAGGTTCCCGAGGAGAGGTAGTCCGCGATAACCGAGATGTTCAGTATTCGCTCGATCATCGACGAAGCCAATAACCTGACACCCGAGCTCTCGATGTGCGAGCGCTTTGTCTGCTACGAGTCGACCGAGTTCTCCTGACCCGGCGATGAGTATGCGTTTTAACCCGATTCCGGCACGCCAGCGACGTTCCAGAAATTCCCGGACGAGTTCACGGGAAAGATAGGTTGAGCCAACGTTGCAGGCAAGAAACAATCCCCACACGAGTTGCGATATTTCATAGGCTCCACGGGTTTTAAGATCGGCTGATACATAGTAAGCCTGGAAATATAAAGTGCCTACGAGTCCAAGCACAACTACGAGAATGGTTCCTACAAGTACGGCGAAGAAATCGTCAACGCGTGAACGTCCCTGGCGTAGACGATAAATCTTTTGAGAATGAAAACATAAAGGTACAAGTAGAGCGATTAATGGTAGGACGTTAATG
>CAZQMT010000011.1:0-9439 GCA_964594555.1 uncultured Vicinamibacterales bacterium | reverse complement strand
AACCTTTTGTTACTGGGATCAAGCCAGTATCAAATCTGATCGTATAGGCGATGAGAAAAGACACGGCACCGAGTATTGCGTCGCTAATAACATGAAACGAGACGAGTAGGCGGTTATATCGCCTCACCATCGTACATCCTCAGGGGCTACTTCCATGGTCGTTTTAACGCATTTACGAATTCGTTCAACAAATCGATCAGTTGAAAAGGAGAGAGCTTTAGAGCGAATCATGTTTGAGTCAAATGAATGTTCGGAAGCCCGAAGAAGGCCATCAGCGAATGCAGTTGTTGAGGGGTCGTGCACTAAAACACCAGAAATGCCGTCGGTTACTGTTTCAAGCGCACCGCCTTTGGCTAGTGCAATGACAGGTCTACCACAAGCCAAAGCCTCGACAGGGACAATGCCGAAGTCCTCTTCACCTGGTAACAACACTGCTGAGGCTTCCCGGTAGTGTTGCCGGAGTGCTTCAGCTGAGCAAACGCCTAGGAATTCGACTGTATCTCCGGACATATTACGTAATCGATTAAGTTCAGGCCCTTGGCCGACAATTTTCAGTTGAGCTCCGATTGATTGACAAGCCTGAATAGCTACGTCAATGCGCTTATATGGTACCAGGGCGGAGACTACGAGGAAGTGCTTGCCTGGAACCGTATCATCAGGACGAAAGAATCCGACATCGACGGGAGGATGAATCACTTGAGCCTGCCGATTATAGTATCGGTGAATCCGGGCCGCAACATGCTGCGAGTTGGCGACAAACCTATCAACTCGGTCGGACGTCTTCGCATCCCAGCGAGCGAGGGTTCTGAAAAATGGGCGTAATAATTGGCTCGGCAATGCTCCAATTCGTTTGGGTCCGAAATACGCATCATATTGATCCCAGGCGTAACGCATAGGAGAGTGGCAATAGCATAAATGTCGTGTGCGTCCAGTTTTGATAACTGCCTTGGCTACGCAATGGCTAGTGCTTAGGATAAGGTCGAATCCCTTGAGGTCGAATTGTTCGATTGCAAAGGGAAAAAGGGGGAGGTAGTAGCGATAAAACTTATGTGCGTTTGGGAGTGACTGAATTATAGACGTGTGAGTTTGGTGACGTTCGATTATCGCAGAAACACTGTTTGGTTTATGTACCAACGTGAACAACTCAGCATGTGGATACAATTGACATAGAACTTCTAAAACTTTCTCCCCGCCACGCATTCCGGTTAGCCAGTCGTGTACCAAGGCCACACGAACCGCACTGAGCTCTGAGTCAGGTTCTGGGCTTGTCACTATAGGTTCTCAAGGTTTAAATGGGATGCTCGGATTTGGGGAATCATGTTTCTGAAACGATCTCCCCGTAAATTTTTCTAACGTGCCTTACTGATCGGTCCCATGAGTACTTACGTGCTTGAGCGAACCCCTTAGTACGAAGTTCTTCTCTGAGCGAGGAATCAGTCAGTACGCGTCTTAGCCCGTTAGCGATCGAATCAGGGTCTAGGGGGTTGATTAGCAAGGCTGCGTCGCCAACGACTTCTGGTAGTGATGAAACATTTGATGTTACGACGGGCGCTCCGATTGCCATCGCTTCGAGCGGTGGCAAGCCGAAGCCTTCGTAGAGCGATGGAAATGCGAATACATCTGCTAGACGGTACAGTACAGCGAGTAGATCGTCTGAGACGTAGCCGAGGAACCTCACATGTTTATGCAGTTGATAGCGATGTACCGCTCTCCTGAGATTTGGATACTTTGAGATTTCATCACCAATAATCAGCAATCGAACATGAGTGAGTCCGTTTCGTCGTAATCGATAAAAAGCGTCGATGAGGCGCTCGAGGTTTTTATGTGGCTTGATGTTTCCAGTGTACAGGATAAACGGGTCGTGAAGTTGGTAGCGTTCACGGACCTTCCATATCGCCTCTTTGTCCGGCTCCTTCCTGAAGCGTTCATCTATGGCATTGTGTATAACTGTCACCTTTTCTGGAGGTACGTCCATGAGTCTGACGATGTCTTTTTTCGAGCTTTCTGAAACTGTCAAAATTCGGCTCGATCGTCGTGAAGCGATATGGAGAAATGTCCTTGCGTACAAGTATGCGAGTCGATTGGGTAAGTACTGCGGAAACATCAAATGGATGCAGTCGTGGATCGTTACGATGGAGCGACAAGGCGTTAGAGGGGGTAAGACGTAGTGGGGAGAGTGAAATAAATCTACGCGTTCGAGGTGAAGTTTCATGGGGATGCGAAATTGTTCGGCGATTGAATACGGCAGTGCCCACTCGGCAATAGCGCGGAAGTTTTCTCCTAACTCCTCTATGAAGGTGCAGTCCTTATGCTGGCATAGGACAACGTAATCTGTTTCTCGATCGAGTCGGGAAAGATGCAGGAGAAGATTTCGCACATACGTTCCAATTCCGAAATCGTGGAGCTTTCGCGCGTCAATGGCTACCCGCATCTCTTGAGTTTACAACGTGGAAGGTTTTCTGGTTGTGATTTTTAGTTGGTGCTTTTCATCGGTCCGGCAAACTTCCTTTCAGTCGAAGATATATTCGGAGCATAAGCAGCCATTGAGGATGATGTTTTGCATAGAATGCAAGCTGGCTTCGTCTGTATGCGCGTTCAGTCGCTTCTGGTGCTGCGATACGTGAGCGTCCACGTAGATGGATGAATTCAGCTGCTGGAGTAAAGAGTATACGCTTGCCACGGTTCCGAATGGCTGCACAAAAATCTACATCTTCTCCGTACATAAAGAATCGCTCGTCTAAGAGTCCGACCGCTTCGGCGTCTTGGCGCTGTACGAGAAGACAGGCACCGCTGACCCAGTCTGGAAATTGTTCTTGCCGCATTTTTCTCTCTACGTGCTGACGTATTATAGAAATGCCATTCGCGTGAAGCCGAGTAACTAGTTTTTGAAGAAGTTCTGTTATGGGGCCTATCATTCGGCCCAAAGAAATTTCTATGAGGCCCTGTTCATTAATTAGGCGGGGTCCAGCGACGGCAACATCATCCCGTGCCTGCAAGGTTTCGACAAGTGTATCGATCGCTCCTCTTGGAGTTTTTGTGTCGCTGTTGAGTAGAAGGATTAAGGAGCTATCGCGGGATTGAATTCCTATGTTGTTAGCTCGTGCGAAGCCAACGTTCGTTGCTAGGGGAATGACTTCTATGTCTGGCCAACGAAGGCGGATGGCCTCCACGCTGCCGTCATTTGAGGCATTGTCGACTACGATAATAGTATGGTCAGTTTCTGGCGGGGAGGTTCGTAGACTTTCTAGGCATGCGACAAGATCGTTCCGAGTGTTATGGCTGACGATGACGATCAATAGTTTCGTCACGAGTTGAGTCCTTCGTGAGTGTGCACAAGAGCGGCAAGCGTGTCTGCTGCACTTTGGTCCCAAGAGTATCTGGCCAGAGTTCGTTTGGCCAGGTGGAGTTGTCTAAGACGAACTTCTTCTTCAAACAGCAAGGTTCGAATAGCCCTGGCTGTGTCATCGAGATCATCAGGCGCGACGAAGAGTACGGCATCGCCGTACAATTCTCGTGCGACTGGCGTGTCGAGTACCACAGTTGGGATGTTGGCTGCCAGCGCTTCGAGTGGTGTTAAGCCGAACCCCTCGTATTCAGAAAGGAAAGTGAATACTGAAGCGCGTGAGTAGAATTCTCTTAACGCCGTGTCTGTTACATAGGATTGAATCGTAACTTTTTCGGCGATGCCTAGGGTTTCGACTAGATGCTTAAGATCCTGATAGGGATGGCTTCTGTTTTCTCCGACGATCGCAAGGCGTAGGTCTTGGTGCATGGTGACCAGTCGGGCAAACACACGAATGAGATCGGGGACACGACGCCTGTTGAAAATTGATCCTACGAAAAGAACAAGTTTGTCTTTCTTTTGAGATTCTTGGGCGTCACTATTTGCCTGAACGGGATCAGGGACTGATTCTGATTGTTGAAGGTGTATATCTTTGGAAATTCCAAGGGGTATGACTTTAACGCGCGAAGCTGGTACATCAAGTGAATCAAGAATTTGTGTGCGAGAAAATTCTGAGTCAGTGAGTATGGTGCTCGCGATTTTTGCAGAAAGTTTGACCGTGATCCTGCGACGAAGTCCTTCAAGAGGCCTAAACCACTCAGGATGTGTGACGAATGAGAGATCGTGAATGGTAAGAACAGTTGGAGCTGGTGGTAACAGAGGAGCAGAATAAGCCGGTGCAAAGAAGCGATCAAGGCGGTCATGCTTAGCAGTATGGACGAGTTGGACTTGTTCCCAATAAGTTCCTGGTCGGCCTGGGATCCACCGGATGTTTATAGAGTTGTTTTCAGATTGGAATAGTGATTTGACTGAATCATCTAGAGACGAGTTGCTTTTAGGTACGTAAACGATGAACTCATGCTCATCGCATGATGGTGGTTTAGCCCAACGCTCGATCAACTCTGTCAGGTACTGACCGACGCCAGTTCGCCTCCCGAGCAGTTCCCGTCCATCGATTCCTATGCGCATTTTTGTGAGGACCTTAAGGAGAGGTTGGTTGGTGGTGTTTTTTGTTGTCGATGGCCTGTGTGTAGGCCCTCAGTGATGCCTTGGCCGCTGCTGACCAGGTATATTGACGAGCACGTTCATGGCCGAGAGAAACAGATTTTTGAATTAAGTCTTTATCGAAAAGCATGCGTTCCATCGCCTCTGCGAGTTCTGTGTCGTCACTCGGGTCGACTAAGAGACCGGCGTCGCCTAAGAGACTTGGGAGCGCCCCTCGGTTTGCAGCCACAACTGGCACTCCGACTGTCATGGCTTCTAGTACGGGCAAACCGAAGCCTTCGTCAAATGATGGAAGTACGAGTAGTTTGGCGTTTTTGTATAAAGCATGCCGCTCGTGTTCTGGAACGTAGCCAATGTGTTTGGCATGGTTTAATAGAGGGCGGTGTTTTAGTGATTTAAGCCATGACGTCGCCGCAGGGGTGGCATTTCCTCCGAGAACTAAGCTTGGGGTGTCTCGACGTTGCTTGAGAAGTGAGCTGTATGACTTTAGCAATGTGCCGACGTTTTTTCTTGGTTCAAGTGTTCCGAGAAATAGAATGTGGCCTTCATTCGGCCAATTTTTTCGTGCCGGCCAAGATGGAGCACCATGAGGGCAAATTGAGATACGGGCTGTTGGTACGTTGAGAAGACGCTTGACCTCTTGGGCCGTGTACTCTGACGGGACCAGAATGGTGTTGGCTCGTTCTGCGTGAGAACGAATGAGCGTAGAGTAGTCTCGTCGAATTTCTGACTGTGTATGTTCGGGATGTAAGAAGAAATAGAGATCGTGGATCGTAATGACACTAGCGGCATTAGTACTAGGAAGCATCATGGGGTGTGCCGAGTGAACTACATCGAATCTTTCTCCCGTGAGAAGTTCGATCGGGGGCCATTCGAATCGATGCCAAAGGAGATTGAGCAAGCTGACAGGTACGCGCTTGTCGATCGTAGTAAGGCCAGAGAACTCGTTGTGTTTGAGCCGGTCTCTCAACGAGCTCGAGAAAAGTGTCACGGTGTTATCGGTGAGCGTACCAGTCTTCGAGGAGAGCTGGATGTCTCCCTCAGGCGCACTGAGCCCAAGTTCAGTTGTTAGTGCTCTTACGAGTTGATAAACGTACTCACCTATTCCGGTTCGCTGTCGTAGAGCCGGTCGGTAGTCGATCAGAATCTGCAACCGTTAGTTTTCCGTTCCCAAAGCCGAGCCGTAAATAGTCAAAACCATGTAAAAGGTTCCTGACCCAGTATTGGGGGTGGTCTCCTCTTAGTGCATGGTAGCACAGCAGATCGACGGTTTTTAGACAGTGTCGGCCAGGCGAGAGATCCCGCAAACCCTTGAATGTCAGTATCTTGACAGCCTCAAGTGGCCATGCTACGGTGACTATTTCGCGGGTGTTACCCCCCGAACTTGCATCACTGGAGTTCTCATCGATGAAGATTACGGTTATAGGAACGGGCTACGTAGGCCTGGTGGTCGGGGCGTGTCTTGCTGAAAACGGTAATGAAGTCGTTTGTGTTGACAAAGATAAGGCGAAAATAAGTGCTCTTCAGCGCGGAAGAATTCCAATCTATGAGCCTGGTCTTGAAGAGCTTGTTTGTAGGAACCGGAATGAGAAGAGGCTTAGGTTTACGACTGCACTATCGCGTGCAGTTCGATCTGCGCAAGTGATTTTTATCGCCGTTGGTACTCCGGCGGGAGAAGATGGTTCGGCTGATCTTCGACATGTTTTGAATGTGGCCAAAGACCTTGCTCGATCAATGAATGGCTACAAGGTGATTGTCACTAAAAGCACTGTTCCTGTGGGCACAGCAACTCGTATTCGTGAGGTGGTTAGACCTGAGACTACGCACCCATTCAGCGTTGTAAGTAATCCAGAATTTCTCAAGCAAGGAAATGCAATTAACGATTTTATGAAGCCAGATCGTGTGGTGATTGGTGCTGAAGATCCTCGTGCCGCTGAACTAATGAAGGAGCTGTATTCGCCACTCACTAGGACTGGAGCTCCAATTATGGTAATGGACTGCGCTAGTGCCGAGTTGTCGAAATACGCAGCCAATGCCATGCTGGCCACGCGTATTTCTTTCATGAACGAGATGTCTAATATCTGTGAGAGGTTTAGTGCGGATGTAGATCAGATTCGTCGAGCTATTTCTGCGGACTCACGCATTGGGTCGTCTTTTCTCTTTCCTGGGGTCGGCTATGGTGGGAGCTGTTTTCCAAAAGACGTTAAGGCGTTACTTCGGTTTTCAGCTAAGGAGGGGTACAAGCCAAAGTTGCTGGAGGCTGTTGAGTCAGTTAATGAGCTTCAAAAGGGGCGGCTTGTCACGAAGATGGAGTCATATTTCGATACATTAAAAGGAAAAACGATTGCGGTCTGGGGGTTGGCTTTCAAACCCAAAACTGATGATATGAGAGAGGCGCCGTCCATTACGATTATTAATAAGCTGCTTTCCCTAGGGGCTCGGGTTCAGGCTTACGATCCAGAGGCTGTAACAGCAGGAAAGAAAATATTCAAAAGTCGAGTCGTGTTTACGAAGCGGAGCTATGATGCGCTTACAGGTGCTGATGCTTTGGTGGTTGTTTCTGAGTGGAGCGAGTTTAGAGAACCTGATTTCTTGCGAATGCGGAAGATGATGCGAGCCCCTGTTATATTCGACGGCCGGAATCTTTACGCGCCTGAGTACATGCAGGCGATGGGTTTTACCTACATTTCTATAGGGAGATAGTCTGGGCGCGGTACTCGTGACAGGCGGTGCTGGATACGTCGGCAGCCACGCTGTGAAGGCGCTTGTGGATGCCGGCTATGATGTTGTTGTCTACGACGATCTTTCTGCGGGACATCGAGAGGCTACTTGTGGGCAACCACTGGTTGTTGGGAATATCCTGGAGACGGAGGGGATTCGACAAACGATCCGTCAGTGGAACGTTAAGGCGGTCCTTCATTTTGCAGCGAGTCTTTCAGTATCTCAATCTGTTCGAGACCCAGTTGGTTATTATCGTCAAAATGTAACTGGGACCTTATCTTTGTTGGAGGCTATGGCAGCCGAGTCGGTACGGTTTTTGATCCTTTCATCGACTGCCGCGGTTTACGGAGATCCTTTGGAGACGCCTATTACTGAGACTCATCCCACCAAGCCTATTAATACTTATGGGGAGACGAAACTTGCGGTCGAGCGAGCTCTGCCTCATTTTGGTTTAGCCTATGGTTTACGCAGTGTTTCGCTACGTTATTTCAATGCGGCGGGTGCCGATCCCGATGGAACTCTCGGGGAAGAACACAATCCTGAGCTACATTTGATTCCCTGTGCGATTAATGCTGCTCTCGAAGGAAAGAAGTTACAAATCTTCGGAAATGATTATTCCACGACGGATGGGACTTGTTTGCGTGACTACGTACACGTTACTGACTTGGCGAATGCCCATATTCTAGCTCTTTCGGCTCTTGAGTCTGATAAGGACTCCAGCGTTTACAATCTTGGTAATGGACGACCTATTTCTGTCCTTGAAGTCGTTCGTGCGGTGGAACGAGTGACCGGTTCCCAAATATGCTCAGATATTGTAGGGCGACGCTCTGGTGATCCAGAAATACTGACGGCGTCGAGCGAGAAAATTAAACGGGAATTGGGGTGGCAGCCGAAATATGAAGAACTTGAGAAGATAGTTGAAACGGCTTGGCGTTGGAGAGTTTCACATCCACGCGGTTTTAAGGATCGGTAGCGAACCTAGATGCCACCTAAAAGCGATACATTGGTCGATCCCGTGCTCTCTGTTGTGATGCCTGTTTTCAATGAGAGGCATACGGTTAATGAAATTATTGGCAGGGTATTAGCAGTTCCGCTTCGGATTGAGCTTGTCGTGGTTGATGATGGTTCATCTGATGGTACAAGTGAGATTTTGGTCGAGTTACAAAAACAGCATGGATTCAAGTTAGTGGTCCAGACTGAGAACCAAGGTAAGGGCGCTGCATTACAGCGTGGATTTGAGGAAGTTACGGGTGATTTAGTAGTAATCCAAGATGCCGATCTTGAGTATTCACCGGAGGAGTATCCGGACCTCATTAAGTTGATTTGTGAAGGTCGTGCCGATGTGGTTTACGGCAGCCGGTTTCTCGGACGGCATCGCGCCTTCATGTTTACTCACTATTTTGGAAATCGTGTTCTGACTTTAATTACGAACATTCTGTATAACACGATGCTTAGCGACATGGAAACCTGCTATAAGGTAATGAGGACGAGCGTTTTACGTTCTATGACACTTAAGTCGAAGGGGTTCGGTATTGAGCCAGAGTTGACAGCTAAGATCTTCAAGCGCGGGTATCGTGTATATGAAGTGCCGATCACCTACGATGGTCGGGGTTACGGTGAAGGCAAAAAAATAACCTGGCGCGATGGAGTCGTGGCGCTGTGGGTTTTGATCAAATTCCGTTTTACCGAGTGAATCCAGTTAAACGTTTACTTCGTTACGTTCGTCCGTACCGCGGACGCTTGTCGGCTGCATTAGTGGCTATGCTGGTGTACGGATTGGCTTCTGCGTGGTTAGCCTATCTTATTAGGCCGATTTTCGATGAAGTGTTGCCGAAGCAGAGCCGAGTCGGTCTAATGGCCGGCTTGTTGGTGGGTGTGTACCTGCTGAAGGGGATTGGGTCCTACTTCTCAGTCTTTTTGATGTCAGATGTTGGACAGCGTGTTGTTCGGGATGTGCGCAATCAATTGTTTGAGCATCTCCTCGGTCAATCTTCGGGGTTCTTCGCACGTCGTACGACCGGACAACTGATGTCGAGATTGACCAATGATGTAAATCAGATTCAACGAGTTGTGGCTGAGACTCTAGGTGATCTACTGCGTGAGTCACTGGCTTTGATTGGTTATGTTGGGTTGCTGTTTTATTACGACGCTAGACTAGCGCTGGTGTGTATGACGAGTGCGCCGCTTGTACTGTTTCCGCTTGTCCGTTTG
>CAZQMT010000010.1:35220-36196 GCA_964594555.1 uncultured Vicinamibacterales bacterium | reverse complement strand
CGATCGGGAGCGGTGATTAGCGTAGCGCTATTGCTGGGGCTGCGTCGTGAGTCGGCCGCGCGATTTAGTTTCTTGCTTGGAATTCCTGCGATCTTGGCAGCCACCGTGAAAACGATTACAAGTGTTCAATTAAGTATTTTCAGTGATGAGTTTGTTGTCGTACTTTTAGTTGGCATGTTGACTTCAGCGTTTGTGGGTCATTTGGTAATTCGCTACTTTCTTAATTACCTGGTCGACAAGACGCTTAAGCCGTTTGCGTTCTACAGAATTGCATTAGCCCTAACGGTGCCGATTTGGTTGACGTTTGGATAACATGCTGCAGTTGGCATAGGTTAGTGACGGTTTTGAACTAGTGATTGAATTACTGTCTTGACTCGTGGCGAATGACTAGCTAGTGTTTGAGGTTCCGAAGGCTTTGGGGCGGTCGGTGTTTGTGCTCCGCGACTTCGGTTGTGCAGCTTGACGGCGGTTGAATGAGGCCGTAAAGTTCCTGAAGTTTAGAGGGCGAACACTGAAAGGCTGTGAGAGGCCCCAGTTTTTACTGTGAGAGTTAGTTGACACCGCTTTTGGGCTGTGCGTATAATCGGCGGTCTTGACGGCATTGAAAAGAACTAGAGAGGGCAGGAGGGCATCCAGTGGCAGGTCAAACGTCTACCCCGGGTAAACCTGCGGCAGGTCAGAAGGCTACCTCGGTTAAACCGGGTAAGCCAAAGCCGGCGATTCACATGTTTAGCGACGTGGTCAACCCCTCGGTCTCCGTGGGAACCAAGTCGTGGTACACGATACCGCTTTCCATGCTTGTGCATACGGTTGGAATCGGTGCTGTTGTTATTATTCCGTTGATGGCGGCGGACGTCTTACCTACGCCACCGACGATGATGGCTTTTGTCGGAGCTCCACCTCCACCTCCACCTCCACCTCCACCTCCACCTCCCCCAGCAGACGTGGCTCCGGCGCCTGAACTTGCCGCTGACCC
>CAZQMT010000010.1:7778-35210 GCA_964594555.1 uncultured Vicinamibacterales bacterium | reverse complement strand
GTGTCGTGGAGGGGGTTATGGCCGGTGGCATTATGTTTTGTATCGTGGGTGGGCGCGCAGCAGCTCCACCTCCGCCTCCACCTCCGCCAGCTAAGCCTGTGCGTGTGGGTGGGAATGTTAAGCCGCCGCAAAAGCTGACGCACGTTAATCCTGTGTATCCGCCCATTGCGCAGTCGGCTCGAGTCTCTGGTGTAGTAATTATTGAGGCCGTTATCGGGCCAGACGGTAATGTGCAGTCAGCCAAAATCCTTCGATCAATTCCTTTGTTGGACGATGCTGCGATGACTGCTGTGCGGCAGTGGGTGTTTACGCCGACGTTGTTGAATGGGTTTCCCGTTGCGGTCATTATGACGGTTACGGTTAACTTTACGTTGTCGTAGGGTATGGTTGTGAGTTGGTAAGAGATTATTCAAGGAGATAGGGTGGTTCTAGTCGGATCGCTCTTTATTTTGTAAACAAGAGAGACATTGGAGGGTTGACCATATGGAAGGCGGTCTGGACTTAATTGAGATGTGGGAGCAGATGGGTTTTGTTGCGCAGGCTGTAGCATATGTGCTCGTGTTCATGTCTATGTGGGCAACCGGTGTGGCTCTTGAGCGCTACTACACGATGGGCAAAGCCACGAAACAGTCGAAGCTGTTTGCGCCGCAGATAGCTAAGCACCTCAAAGATGGACGCGTGAAAGATGCAATTAAGGTGGCTGCTTCTGAGGACTACAAATACAGTCATCTTGCGAAGGTCGTTCATGCTGGGTTGCAGGAGTACCAGTTCCAGCAGGATGGTGGCACCAACCTACAGCGCGATGACATGGTTGACACTGTACGTCGAGCCATTCAGCGTGCGAATGCTTTGACCGGTGCTGATCTGAAAAAAGGCGTTTCTTCACTTGCAACGATTGGTGCGACAGCACCGTTCGTCGGGCTGCTTGGCACGACCATTGGTATCATCAACGCTTTCGTCGGTATCGCGTCTACGGGTTCTGGCGGTATCGGTGCTGTTTCGGCCGGTATTGCGGAAGCGCTGGTTGAGACTGCGCTCGGCCTCGTCGTGGCTATTCCGGCTGTGTGGCTCTACAATTATTTCACTGGTCGGCTCGAGCACTTTACTGTGGAGATGGACAACTCCTCGTCTGAGCTAGTTGACTACTTCGTTAAGAAGTCTTCATAAGCGAATAAAACCTCGTTTCTGAGTCCCGTGTTGGGACCAGCGTGGTGGGAGCTCTGATATTATGGGAATGGATCTTGGAGGCGGTGGTGGCGGTGGACCGAAGGCTGACATCAACGTCACGCCGATGGTCGACGTCATGCTCGTTTTGCTCATTATTATGATGCTTGTGGCCCCGATGTTGCAAAAGGGGGTCGACGTGAGGTTGCCGAAGGCGGCCAACACAGAGGATCATCCTGATACGCAGGATCAAGTTGTTCTTGCGATCACTGCTGACAATCGGGTGTTTGTGAACTCGATTGAGGTTCAGAAGGCTGAACTTACTACGCGGGTTCAGGAGGCTTTAGATAAGACCTCTGAGAAGTTGGTCCTTCTTAAAGCCGACGAAGAAGCGCCGTACGCGGCGGTGATGGAAACCATGGATGAGCTCAGGAAGATTGCTGTTGAGGATATTGGGTTGATCACTGACCGCAAGCTTACGACTGCCGGAGGCAACTAGGCATGGCACGCAGACACGGTGACGAAGATCAGTTCTTAAAGAAAGCCCTGCACGCATCATCGGATATGAATATTACTCCGATGATTGATGTGCTACTCGTGCTCCTCATTATCTTCATGGCGGCGCTACCATTGGGCCAAAAAGGTATCGACATCAACTTGCCTTTGGAGACTCAGGCTGCTGCCGAGGCGACTCCAGATACCAGCCAAATTGTGTTGGAGTTCACGGCTGACCGTCAACTCGCTGTGAATAATCAGGATGTGTCATTGTCTCAGCTCTCGTCACGCTTGAGGGAGATTTTTGAAGAGCGGAGTGATAAAACGATGTTTGTGGCAGCGGCTGGTAGTCTTCGCTATGGTGAGATCATTGATGTGATTGATGCTGCGAAAGCTGCTGGTGTTGAAAAAATCGGTATCGTGACCGAGTTAATGCGACAAGCTGCTGGAGCGATGTAACTCTACTCACTTCTTTTTCGATTTTTTTAGGATGAAAGATTTCGGCCGAAGCTTTTAAAGCTTCGGCCGGTTTTTTGTACATCTGGCCTACCTTGTTGTTCTACGTTTTCAAAAAATACGAACTCTGCTTATTTCTTAATTTAATATACGAATATTTGGTTTTTTCTCTAATCTCGGGATCTGGAGATCTTGGTTTTTGGAGCTGTCTTGATGTTTCGTTGCATCGTTTAGTGTACCGCGTTAGGCTGGGGATGGTAGTGAATAGCTTCAAGGGAGGACAAGCTGTATGGGTAACAACACTAGTGTTAGTAATAGCCTAACAGTTCGTATCCAGTTCCGTAACGACAGTGGCATGCTTGGACGTTTGACTTCTGCAATAGGTGAGCTTGGTGGTGATATCGGTGCCGTAGACCTAGTTTCGGTCGGTGCTGGGATGATAGTGCGCGATTTGACTATTAACTGCCGGAACGATGAACACTCCGATGAGCTGGTTGAGGGGATTCGTGCACTAGAGGGTTTCAACCTATTGCATCATTCCGATC
The DNA here is from genome assembly GCA_964594555.1 of uncultured Vicinamibacterales bacterium. Classification (GTDB taxonomy): domain Bacteria; phylum Acidobacteriota; class Vicinamibacteria; order Vicinamibacterales; family CAZQMT01; genus CAZQMT01. Next base: position 32,550 of record CAZQMT010000010.1, on the reverse strand, counting down.
GTACGTTTTTGCTACATCTGGGAGGCAAGATCCAGATGGTGAGCCGAGTGCCGATTCGGACCAGAGACGACCTGTCGATGGTCTACACGCCAGGTGTAGCGCGTGTTTGTATGGCGATTCATAGGAGACCTGAGGATGTCCACTCACTGACTATTAAGAAAAACACTGTAGCGGTTGTGACCGACGGGACAGCTGTCCTTGGACTGGGAAATATCGGTCCGGCTGCCTCAATGCCGGTCATGGAGGGTAAGTGCGCATTGTTCAAAGAGTTTGCGGGTGTTGATGCTTTTCCACTTCCGTTAGACAGCTCAGATGTCGATACGGTTATCGAAACTGTGAGCCATGTGGCCACAGCGTTCGGTGGTATTAATCTTGAGGATATTGCTGCCCCCCGTTGTTTTGAGATCGAGCGGCGGCTACAGGAACGGCTCGATATCCCAGTATTTCATGATGATCAGCATGGCACCGCGATTGTGACGTTAGCACCGTTGATCAATGCTTTACGTTTGGTCAAGAAGACCCCAGATGAATTGAAGGTGGTTTTTAGTGGTGTTGGTGCATCGGGTGTTGCTGTCAGTAAAATCTTTATGGATTATGGCATTGTCAATCTTATTGGGTGTGATCGTAGCGGAGCAATTTACAAGGGCCGTAAAGAAAATATGAATTTCATGAAACAGTGGTACGCTGACCACACAAATCCAAATAATGAGCGTGGTTCACTTGCAGAGGTTATTGAGGGTGCTGATGTCTTTGTCGGTCTTTCGTCGCCTGGTGTTTTGACGGTGCCAATGGTGAAAAAAATGAACCGAGATGCCGTGGTGTTTGCTATGGCGAATCCGACGCCAGAAATTATGCCAGAAGAGGCAGCGCCACACGTCCGTATCATGGCAACCGGTCGATCGGACTACCCGAACCAAATTAATAACGTGCTTGCCTTTCCTGGAGTGTTTCGAGGAGCTCTCGATTGTCGTGCCACCACAATTAACGACACCATGAAACGTGCGGCTGCCAACGCTATAGCTGGGGTTATTCCGCTTGATGAACTGCACGAGGATCATATAATCCCGAGCGTGTTCAATAAAGCAGTTGTTAGTGCCGTGGCACAGGCTGTAGTGGAGGCGGCACGGGAAACAGGTGTTGCTCGCCGTGAGACAAAATCCTAATCTATTTCAGCTGTTAGTAACAAAAAAAGCCCGGTTGCCTTTTTAGGCAACCGGGCAAGACACATTCGGTTAGTATGTGTGCTCCTGGAAAAAATGATTGAACCCCTCTATGACGCCGTACCTGCTGCCTGTGCACGAAGTTCCTCAGCGCGGTCACGAAGTTCATCAGCTTCGGCGATAAGAGCCTGCACGCGGTCCTGATCTTCCTCCAAATTAGCCTCCATGCGAAGGAGGATGTTCTTGTAAGTGAGGGCTTCCATGTAGTCATCCTTCAGGTCGATCGCTTTATCAACTGCCTCAAGGCCCTTCACAATGTAATCCAGTTTTTCTTCATCCGTCAGACGGAAGTCACGGAACGCCTTTTCCCAGTAGAAGGTGGCGATAGTGTAGTAAGCCTCAGGGTTAGTTTCTTCTCGCATTGCACGCTCAGTCAGTGACTCAATGGTAAGTTCAAATTCACCCAGGCGGTTGTAGAAGCCTGCGAGTTGTAGGTAGACGGCCGGGTCATTAGGATTCGCGTCTTTCGCCTGATTCAGGGTGCCCTCTGCTTCTTCGTATCGTCCAGAGTCCTCATAGATTTTTGACAGCACGAAATAATTGCCAGATTCGTTTGGCTCAAGCTCGATCATGTTACGTACAATTGGCTCTGCTGATCCTGGGTCATTCAACTTATCTGGTCCAAAAGCTGCGGCAAGGTACTGTAACGACAACTTACGCAAGGCTGGATTAGTTTCACGCTCAGAGGAAATCCTATAGTTTTCAATGGCCGATTGGATGAAGGAATCATTCTCTGGTTCACCCGCTGCACTTGCTTTGTATAGGTTGTCATAGCTGTTACCCAGGTAGAAATAAGCAGTCGTGAGGTTGGGGTCATTACTGATGACCTCTTCGTACCTCTCGGCAGCCTCTCGGTATTCCTGACGTGAGTACAGGTTATTGGCATCCTTGAATACTTTTTTAGCTTGAAGGGTTCCAATGTAGTCACATGAAACGAGTGAGACGCTCACACTGGCCACGACCAATAGCGTGGAAAACCTAAGTCGGTTGTTCATAACTGTCCCTCATTCTTCACGGAAAATGTGATTCGACGAAGCAATCCCAGACGCCAGACGGTCCCTCCTGAGGCACTCGTCACAAAAAAGAGCGTTACGTCTGGCCAGTATAGTAATCAGGCTTCCGCCCGTCAAGACCTCAGAGTCGTCAGGCTAGCCGTAGGTCTGGTACTCCTTGACCCTTCTCGCATGCGTCCATATTATGGAAATTGTTCCGTGGTGTTAGTGACGTTGACCATGAATAGATTCGATGATCTCGTTGAAAGGGTTCGGGAGGCCAATCCAGAGGCCGATATCGCGTTATTGCGACGTGCGCACATGTTTTCTGCCGAGGCACATCAGGGGCAGTTACGTCATTCGGGTGAGCCCTACCTCGTACATCCTCTTGAAGTGGCCCATTTATTAGCTACTATGAAGCTCGATTCTGTCACTGTCGTGGCTGGTCTTTTACACGACGTGGTAGAGGAGACGTAGACTTCCATCGAAAGGGTCCGAGAGATTTTTGGCACTGAAATTGCACATGTTGTCGAGGGCGTCACCAAAATTAGTTCGATCTCGTTTGCGTCAACTGAAGAACGTCAGGCAGAGAATTTTCGCAAGATGCTTTTGGCTATGGTTGATGATATTCGAGTAATTCTTGTCAAGTTAGCCGATCGTTTGCACAACATGCGTACACTGGACCACCTTGACGAAGATCGCAGAATCAACATCGCGCAGGAAACCCTAGACATCTACGCTCCGATTGCTAATCGGCTTGGCATGAGTAAAGTCAGGAATGAATTAGAGAATCTTTCATTCATGTATCTGGAACCAGAGTCTTACAAAAAGTTGCGTGGTGAAATAGATAGAAAGTGGCGAGCGACCGAGAGCACGGTCGAAAGTCTCATGAAGAACATTCTGTCGAAGCGCAAAGAATCGAGGGTCCCAATTGTCGAGATTTATGGACGTATTAAACGACTCTACAGTATTCATCAGAAGCTAAAGCGGCAGTCGAGGGATTTGAGTCAAATTTACGATTTGGTAGCGTTACGAATTGTGACTCATTCGGTCAAAGAGTGCTACGCAGCTCTGGGAATTATCCACCACACGTGGTCTCCCGTTCCTGGACGGTTTAAGGATTTCATCGCGATGCCAAGACCTAACGGTTATCGCTCTCTTCATACGGTTGTTATTAATGACCGTGGATTTCCCTTCGAGGTGCAGATTAGATCCGAAGAGATGCACCGCATCGCTGAAGATGGTATTGCCGCACACTGGAAGTATAAGGAGGGCCGAACGGGTGCTAGTTCAGATGAACAACATTTCCTTTGGCTTCGCCAGCTACTGGAGTCTCAGGAGAATTTACGAGATCCTTACGACTTCCTGCGGAATTTGAAAATCGATCTCTATCCTGAAGAGGTTTACGCTTTTACTCCTAAGGGGGAGGTTAAGGCTTTACCCCAGGGGGCGACAACAGTTGATTTCGCTTACAAGGTGCACACAGATGTAGGCAATCAATGTGTCGCTGCTAGGATAAATGGGCGGATGGTTCCGCTAAAGAGCTTGTTGAAGAATGGTGATATTGTAGAAATTACGACCAGCTCAAGTCACAAGCCCAATCGTGACTGGCTCAATTTTGTTGCGACCAGTCGGGCTCGCAATAAAATCCAACATTTTATTCATGCTGAAGAGAAAGTTCGGAGTATCGAACTGGGGAAAAAGTTTTTTGAAAAAGAAGCTCGTCGACTTAAAGCCAATCCAAAGAAGTTACTTAAAATGGAGCATCTGTCTCAATTACTTGACGAGTTTGGTGCGAGTCGTCTCGACGATCTCTTCGGCTCAATAGGGTACGGTAAGGTCTCAGCACGGCAGGTCGTTTCGAAGCTTGTCCCTGAGGGGACATTAGTAGAAAAAGATTCTAACAATACGCTTGGTTCAGCAGTAAGACGTGTTCTTGGTGTAGGTGAACAAAAGATTAAAGTTCGAGGATTTGACGATCTTATGGTGTTTAGGGCGACATGTTGTAAGCCGATTAGAGGAGAAAAGATCGTTGGCTATATAACGCGTGGTAAAGGGGTTTCTGTCCACGCGACTAAATGTCCGAATGTTGTCAATCTGTTCTATGCACCAGAACGACAAATTGAAGTTGAGTGGGGAAAGAGTTCGACGGTGACTGCCTATCCTGTTCGGTTGTCTGTCCGAGTACAAAACCAACCTGGAGTGTTGGCTGCGATAAGCTCAAAAATAGCTAGTGTTAACACGAATATTCAAGATTTGGATGCTGTCAGTCATGAAAATCAAAAAGGTACGATTAACATGACGGTTGAAATTAAAGATCTTAAGCACTTGGAGCGAGTGATCAAATCACTGCGGTCGTTAAAAGGAGTACTCGATGTTGAGCGAAAGGCGAGCTAGCTCAAAATGTTGGGATTATGGCAATACGTGTAAGAGGCTTATTCAAAGAGTGCGGTCGCGTCGATTTCCACACGTGCATCCTTGGGAAGACGCGCAACTTGCACTGCTGCCCTGGCTGGAGCAGGTGAGTTGAAATATTTTTGGTAGACGTCATTCATTTCAGCGAAGTCGTTCATGTCGAGTAAAAAGACAGTTGTTCGGACGACATGATCGAGTGAAATGTCGGCAGCACTCAGCACCGCAGTAATGTTCTTAAGCACTTGATGTGTTTGTGGACCCGTACCTCCCTGGACTAATTCTCCTGTCGCGGGATCAATGGGGACTTGACCGGACAAAAAAAGGAACTGTCCAGCCCTGACTGCTTGCGAGTACGGACCGAGCGCTTCAGGTGCGCTGCTTGTTGAAATCTCTTGACGCATTCGCTCAGGCCGCCTTGACTACCTTGTTCGAGCGAAGACAGCGTGTACACACGCGTAGTCGCTTGACACCACCATTTACGATGGCTTTCACTCTCTGAATGTTCGGTTGGAAGCGACGTGATGATACATTGTGAGCATGGCTCACTGTTCGGCCAAAGGCCGGTCCTTTACCGCATACCTCACAGCGTCTGGCCATGATTTCCCCAATCCTTCATTTCAAAAGGTGGTAGTCATTCTGGACCACCACGATTATGTCTATGAGCACTATTTTAACACACCTTTTGGGCAGGATTTGTATCGGGACTAGATGTGACAAGGGGGACGCACGGGCTCGGTAGAATCCTGCTCAAGGTAGAATCAGTTTAGAACCTTGTTGATCTGGGGGAGAGATAAGTTTCGGAGTTTGATTAGGGGGGGTCGTACCGGGTTGAGGGGTAACCTCGAAGTTACTAGCGAGCCGGTCTAGCCAATCCAAGCAACTTGTTTCTCCTTCACTGAAAGTCGTTTGAGCATCAGAAGCGGCGCGCTTTAGGCCTTGAAGCGCGATAGCCGAATCTCCGTCGAGCGAACGTTCGGCACGTTCACTTAGGTCTTTAAGGGCTTTTGCCAGCTCAGCTGTTAGGTCTTGTGCCGGTAGTGAGGTTGGACGGTGTTCATAGATGATTCCTTTAGAGGCTGTTTCTAGAGTAGCTGCGAGAGCGGTGGTCGCTTCGGCGATGTCTTCATCGAGCAGACGAACGCTGGATTTGCTTCTGTAGCGATGTACCGTAAATATTAGAAATAGAAGAATTTGGTACTGTTGCTGGGTAAATGTCTGAATGATTATTCCTAAGAAATTGGCATCACGTTCTTGACGCTTCTGGACAACGGCTGGCGGATGATTCCGTGCTGTGTTTAAGAAACTACAGTCATTGGGGCAAGCTATCTCGACCAACCGTTTCGTGCCGCAACAGACTGTGCAGATGCGCTGACCTAATGCCGGACAGGCTCTTCGCGCTTTCCGTCGACTGCACTGGGGACACCGCATTGTCAGTCAGCATTGCACAGCCGATTTGAACGGTCAATATGTACTATTAGTTTTCCTTTTGAAGTATTTCGAGTTCATTCAGCACCTGCTGAAGATCGGTGGGTAATGGAGCTTCGAATGAAACTTCATGGCCGTCATTCGGGTGTGCGAAGGCTAATCGAGTTGCATGAAGAAACGGCCGTGTCAATTTTGATACTGGACGAAGATTGTGGGGAACCCGACGATGGACACCACCGTAGGTCGAGTCCCCGACGATGGGGTGGCCGATGGCCTTGAGATGTACACGAATCTGGTGAGTCCGTCCTGTTGCGATTGCTACTCTTAGTAGTGTTACCCCTGAGAGCGTTTTAGCTTGCTTGATCCGTGTAACAGCAGTTCTTGCTCGACGAGCTCGTGTTGACATCTGTTGACGTTTGATGGGATCCCGGCCGATCATAAGGTCGATCCGTCGTCCTGCGTGTACCAGTCCCCAAGCTAGGGCGATGTACTCTTTTTGTACTTTTCGTTCGCGAAAATCAAGGGCTAATTTATTGTGAGCACAGTCGTGTTTTGCGACTACGATAAGGCCCGATGTGCCACGGTCGAGCCGGTGGACAATTCCAGGGCGTCGCTCACCACCTATTCCACTCAAGTCTGGTACATGATGAAGGAGGGCGTTCACAAGTGTTCCGCTGTCGTGACCGTGCGATGGATGAACGACCATACCCGCCGGTTTGTTGACTACGATTAAATCGGTGTCCTCGTAGACCACTTCTAGTGGGAGGTTCTCTGGAAGCGTGGCAGTGGATGACGGTGGTGGTAGGTGGATAGAGATGGTGTCAGCGGTACGGACTGTGTAGCTAGGTCGGACTGTGTTTGAACCAAGTTGAATTGCCCCAGTGCGAATTAGTTGCTGAATCCTCGATCGAGAGTGCTCTGGAAGTACGTTTCTAAGGTAGTGATCTAGGCGTTCACCAGTATGTTCAGCAGCTACCTTTACCTCAAGTTTCGGTGTTTGGGTTTGAATAGACGACACTTACTGCCTCTCATTCCGCATCAAGATCGAGCATGTACGCGCCTTTGTTTGGGCTTGCCAGCTAAATGTTTTTGAGATTTGTTACGGCGCATTAACCAAATGAGCATGATCGCGCTGAGCGGAATGAGTAATACCGAGACGAACTGAGAGGTGGAGAGCACTTCCATGACCATTCCTCTATTGTCCCCACGAAAGAACTCGATAATGAAACGGGAAACACCATATAGGAGTAAATATCCCCAGAACGTACGCCCAGGGAACGCTTGGCCTCGCTTTTCTGTTGCGAGTAGGAACAGTAGTATGGTGAGTTCGGCACCTGCTTCGTATAGCTGAGTTGGGTGTAGCGGAGTGTCCAGAGGGGTGCCCACATTTGATGAGGCGAAGGGGTCTGTGAATGTGATCGACCACGGAAGTTCAGTTGGTAGTCCATAGCAGCAGCCAGCGAGAAGACAACCGAACCTGCCGATGACATGTCCGAGCGCGATTCCTGGTGCAAACATGTCTGATGTTTTCCAAAGAGGGAGACGATGTTTCGACATGTACCAAAAAGCTACTACTACTGCCAGAATTAAACCTCCGTAGAAAACACCACCAGACCGAAGAAGGTTGAGTAGTTGCCGTGGGTTACTCGAGAAAAAATCAAAATCAACGATGAGCAGCATCGCTTTTGCACCGACTAGTGCACTAATGATGATGTAGATGCCAAGATCCATGATTTTGGTTGAATCAAGACCAGCGGAACGTGCACGTGCCATCGCTAGTTTGAGGCCGAGCAGATAGGCGGCTGCAAGCAGCACGCCATAGCTGTACAGAGTGATCGGACCAAGTTCAAGAAGTCTTGGATACATGACTATCTTGGCGAAGAAGTTCGAAAATTATTGTGAGAACTCCAAGAGTGATTGCTGCGTCTGCGACGTTGAATGCCCAAAAATGGTAGTCGCGCCAGTATATGTCTACAAAATCAACGACATAACCGGCGGTGGCACGGTCAATCAGATTGCCTATCGCACCGCCGGTAATCATGGCGAGGCCGATTTTGGCGACTTTTTCTTCTGTGGGCAGTTTCACGGTGTAGGCTAAAATCACCAAAAGGGCCACCCCTCCTACGAGAGTCATGATTGTGGCCTTAAAGGGAATATCTACAGTATTCATAAAGCCGAATGCCGCTCCCGTGTTTCGGATGTGTGTGAAGTTCAACATATTCTCAACGACTGGGACGCTCGTATGAAGAGGCAGCCTTGAAACCACTTCGGCTTTGGTAATTTGGTCAACGAGCGCCACAAGGGTTGCGATTATCAGTGGCCAACGGAACTCATAAAACAAGCGAGTTGGTGTAGATCTGTCCTTAAAGTGCATGCTTCCCTTCGTTTTGCCCCACATTCCTTTGACTTTTATGTTAACGCCCACTGATTTACTCGGCCTGAGAATCTTTCAGCGCTTCAATACTACGCGTACAAAGGCCTTTTGTTACTTCGGCTTGTGAAACGTTTAGTACGTACCTCCAACAGCGTTCACATTTTTTCCCGGATGCGCGCCTAACTTCGATTGTCAGTTCAGCGGTTTTCACACTTACTACACTTGGGTCGTTTACGGATATGTCTGGCTCGTGTGAGCGTAAGCTGACATCCGATACGATGAATAGCATCGGGAGATCGTCGGAGTTTTTGAGAAGGCGTTCTTTGATGGCAGAATCTGAACTTTGAATGGTGACATGTGCGGCGAGAGAGTTTCCGACAAGTTTTTGCTGACGAGCGATTTCGATGGCTTTATTAACTTCTTCTCGAGTTTTAATAAGCCATGCCCACCGTTCGCTGATGCCAGCATTTTGAAATTGGTCTAGGTTGGGTGGAAATACTTCCAAGTGCACAGACTCATCACGTTTACCAGGGATGTGCTTCCATAGTTCCTCGGTGGTAATGGGTAAGATGGGAGCCATCAGACGCGCAAGCCCATCCGCGATTATGTACATGGTGGTTTGCGCGGAGCGACGGGAGTCACAGCGTTTTCCAAATGTGTAGAGTCGATCCTTAGAGACGTCGAGATAGAAAGCGCTAAGGTCAACTGATATGAGATTTATTAGTGTGTGAAAGATGGTTTGAAATTCATAACGTTCGTAGGACTGCATGATACGAAGGCCCGCGTCGGCGTAGCGGGACAGGGTGTAGCGGTCGACTTCTTCTAGGCGATCTAGTGGAATCAAGTCGATCTCGGGATCAAAGTCATATAGGTTTGAGGTTAGATATCGGAAAGTATTCCTCGATTTTCGGTACGCTTCGACCACACGTGAGATGATTTCTGGGCTAATTCTGACTTCCTCACGATAATCCACCATGCTAGTCCAGAGCCTGAGTATTTCTGCACCGCTTTTCTCAATAATTTCCTGAGGTGAGGTTATGTTCCCAACCGACTTAGACATCTTTCGACCATCTTTGTCGACGACGAACCCATGTGTGATGACATCACGAAAGGGGACATCGTTCCGACTACCAAGTGCGACGATAAGCGAGCTATTGAACCAGCCACGGTATTGGTCACTGCCTTCCAGGTAGGCGTCAGCGGGCCAATGTAGACCTGGTCGCTGTGCTAATACACCTTCGTGGCTCGAGCCTGAATCGAACCACACATCCAGAATGTCACCTTCGCGTTCGAAGTCTTGTTCGCGACAGGCTGGACAGCGGAATCCAGAAGGGACGAACGTTTCTAGTGGTAGTTCATACCAGGAGTCAGCGCCGTGTTGCTCAAACACGGCCGCGGCGCGTTCTGTGAGTTCTACTGTAAGTACAGCCTCCTGACAGCGTAGACAGTGTAGTGCCGGGATTGGTACACCCCAAGATCGTTGTCGGGAGACACACCAGTCTGGGTGGGTAGCTACCATTTTATGGATTCGTTCTTTACCCCAGGCGGGGAACCATTGGACATGACCAATTCTTTCAAGAGCTCGCTCACGAAGACCGTTTACGTCCATGGCGATAAACCACTGTGAAGTGGCGAGAAAAATAACTGGATTTTGACATCGCCAGCAGTGGGGATACTGATGTTCAAGGGGCGCTTGGTGCCATAGCAATTCACGCGAAGAAAGCGCTTCTTCGACTTTTGGGTTGGCATCGAATACGTATAGGCCGGCAAATAGACCGACGTCATCTGTGAAATGCCCCCCCGGTCCGATAGGTGCGTAGGTCTCAAGTTTATATTTCGTACCAGTGTTGAAATCGTCTGGGCCATGTCCTGGAGCCGTATGGACGACTCCAGTCCCTTGTTCGAGTGTAACGTAGTCAGCGATGACTGCTAGCGAATGTCTCTTGTAAAGTGGATGCTGAAACTTGAGCCCTTCCAGCTTGTCTCCAGTGAATTTCACGATCGGTTCACCTAATGTTCGGCCGGTGACTTGACGGACTTGGTCGGCTAGTTCTTCGGCGATGATGATTACGCGTTCATCAGATGGATACGCACCGTAAACGAAATGTGGATGGAAAGCTACAGCGAGGTTTGATGGAATTGTCCACGGCGTGGTTGTCCAAATAAGCGTTGAAATCTTTCGATTTTTGAATTCTGGTAATCGTGAAGTTAGTTCAGTTGTATCTTCGTCGTTGAAGGGAAATTCAACGTAAATTGCTGATGAAGTGTGTGACTCGTGCTCTACCTCGGCTTCTGCGAGTGCCGTTCGACAATGAGTACACCAGTGAACCGGTTTCTTTCCTCGATATACCATCCCCTTACCGACGAATGCTCCAAGTGATCTAAGGATGGTTGCTTGGTACTGATAGTTCATGGTCAGATATGGATCTGACCAATCCCCCTGAACCGCAAGGCGCTTGAAATCGTTTCGTTGTATGTCGACAAATTTCTCAGCGTAATCTCGGCAGGCCCGTCTAAAATCTACAATATTAAGATCATGCTTTTTTCGACCGAGCTGTCGGTCAACCTTAAGTTCGATCGGCAAGCCATGACAGTCCCAACCTGGTACATAAGGAGCATCGAAGCCTGACATTGAACGCGATCGCACAACAATATCTTTGAGAATTTTGTTGAGAGCATGTCCGATGTGGATACGTCCGTTAGCGTAAGGCGGACCGTCATGCAGTATGTACACGGGTGACCCAGACCGGCGTTTGCGAATTTGACCATAGAGGTCGGTCTTCTCCCAGTATGCTATTGTTTCCGGCTCAGTTTTCTGGAGATTCGCTTTCATCGGAAAGCCGGTTTTTGGGAGGTTGAGAGTTTTCTTCCAATCAGCCATGGTCCGTTTAGAGTTTCTGTAGGTTGAAAAAGCGATGGCTTCAGACGCCGAATCCCCTGTAATCTTTGACTATTGTAGTGCAAGAGACTAATTGTTGCTGGTACCGTGTAGCACAGCGAAAGGCCTGAGATGGAATTTAGAGATCTTAAAACACTCGTTGACCTGCGAAAAGTCGTCGAGCTTGAAAAGCTCGTGTGGGGGTTTGAGGGTGAAGACGTGGTTCCGATTCCACTCTTTGTTATTACTATCAAGCGTGGAGGTATTCTGATAGGTGCCTTTGATGATTATGGTGAGATGGTGGGGTTTGTTTACTCATTGCCAGGTTTACGGAACGGTCAAAAAACTCAATGGTCACACATGCTTGGAGTGACTCCTGGTCAGCAAGGTTCAGGCGTAGGGTATCGTCTAAAGTGCGAGCAACGTAATCGTGCATTGGGTCTTGGGATCGATCTTATTGAATGGACGTACGATCCGCTACAGGCCATGAATGCGTATTTCAACTTTCAAAAACTCGGTATCATTGTTGAAGAGTACGGTGAAAATGTTTATGGAGATACTAGTAGCCCACTTCATCGTGGTAACCCAACTGACCGGTTTGTGGCTCAATGGTGGATTACAGGGACTAAGGTTAGTGATCGGGTCAAAAATGTAACATCGGTTAGTGAGAATAAAGATTTGTGGAAATTGGCGACGGTCAATCGTGCTGAGCCTTCAGGGAAATGGGTCAGATGTGGCTCGGTTGACTTGGTAAAGTCAGAACGAGAACTCGCCGTAGAGATCCCTTCTGAATTTAACAGTATGTTGTCAGGCAATCCTGAATTGGCTCGTGAGTGGCGGACGGCGACGCGGGAAATCTTCACCACCTACTTTGCCAGAGGTTATCGAGTGATAGATTTTTCGCTCGCGAAGGAGACCGATCGAGGGCGCTATCTCTTAGTTCAAAATGAGATGTGATGTAGAGAATCTGATAATAATTACTTCTAGCCTGGTGGCCACGTAAGAGTCCGTCCGGCTAGAAGGTGCAAATGTACATGAAAGACTGACTGCCCAGCGTCTCGGTTGCAGTTGAGCACTAGGCGGTATCCGCTTTCATCGTATCCGTTATCGGCAGCTAGTTTTGCGGCCAGCCTGATTATGTGTCCCATTGGGGTGTCGTCTGCAGTGACGAGGTCGTTGAGAGTTTCTGTATGGCGTCGTGGAATGATGAGGAGATGTAGCGGAGCCTTCGGGGCGATATCCGTAAAAGCTACTGCGTGGTCATCCTTGTGAACGATGTTAGCAGGGATTTTTCCAGAAATGATTTGACAGAAAAGACAGTTGGACATTAGTGGACCTCCACAGTCTTTCGTAGGATGGCAATCCGAGGGATGCCCTGTAAGTCTTGTTTGGTTTCCATGAAGGAGAGATTCTTATGCCTCGAAGCTAAGTGGAAAATGTCGTTCTCTTGGTCTATTCCGAATTCAACAATTATCCAGCCGCCATCCAGCAGTCGGGTTTCTGCCTGAGCGAATAGTACCCTGAAACAATCTAACCCGTCGTGTCCACCGAATAGTGCTGTGCTCGGTTCGTAATTACGTACCTCTGGTGGCAGAAGGTCTCTATCAGATTCTCGAATGTAGGGAGGGTTTGAGACGATCAGGTTTATTCCGGAATTACAATCTTCAAGAAAATTCGTTTGCATAAACCTGATACGTTCAGAGACGTTATGTTGGCGAGCATTGTGTTTGGCCACTGTGAGAGCAGCTGATGAAATATCTGTGGCGATAAATTCGACCGAAGGTAATTCTAATGCTAGGGTGATTGCTAGGCATCCACTTCCGGTTCCGGCATCCACGATATGGATGGGCCCAGAGAAAGCCTGAGATGCTTTCATCGCTGTTTCGATAATGAGTTCGGTCTCTGGCCGTGGCACTAGTACATGTGGGGAAACTTTAAAGTCTCTTCCCCAGAACTCACGTACGCCGAGGATCAGGTGCACTGGTTCTCGAAGTTCGCGTCGGCGGATGATTTTTCGATAGGCAGTTACGAGATCTGGCCCCGCTATTTCATGCCGGCGTAATAAAAGCATTTCCCTGTCTAAGTTTGCTAACTTTCTGAGTAGTAATTCGGCATCAAGAGCTGCCTCAGTTTTCGAAAGCCCTGCGGATATTAGTCGTTCACGTGCTTGGATTATATGGGCTTGAAAAGTGAGTGGAACGGTTGGTAGTTCGTGCACAACGGATGGTTTCACTTGGTGGCCTCGTCTGCAGTGATCTCCTTGAGTTGTTCTGAATGATAGTGTGCAGTGAGAGTTTCGATCAGTTCTGATAGATCTCCGTTGAGGACTTCATTAAGACGGTGTGTTGTGAAGTTTATGCGGTGATCTGTGATTCGATTTTGAGGGAAGTTATAGGTGCGGATCTTTTCAGAGCGTTCACCAGTGCCGACTTGTGCACGCCGGTCTTGTGCGATTGCGTCGTGCTGTTTTTGTATCTCGAGATCGAAAAGCCTTGAGCGAAGTACCTTCATGGCTTTCGCGCGATTCTTGATTTGAGATTTTTCGTCTTGTTGTGAAACGACCATGCCACTTGGCAAATGTGTGATACGTATGGCTGAATATGTTGTATTGACACTTTGGCCACCAGGACCACTCGAACAAAAAGTGTCGATCCGCAGATCCTTAGGATCGATCTGTATGTCCACCTCTTCGGCTTCTGGCAGTACGGCGACTGTGGCTGTAGATGTGTGAATACGACCGCTTGCCTCGGTTGTTGGTACCCGTTGAACTCGGTGCACACCGCTTTCGTACTTGAGGCGACTGTAGGCTCGTTTCCCTTCAATGGATGCGATGATTTCTTTAATGCCCCCGACACCAGTTTCGCTGGTGGATAGTACGTCAAGATTCCAAGCGTTCCGCTCAGAAAATTTACTGTACATACGGAAAAGGTTGGCAGCAAACAAGCCAGCTTCGTTTCCACCGGTTCCAGCCCTGATTTCCAAAACAACATTCTTCTCGTCGTTTGGGTCTTTCGGCACGAGCAATTTTTTCAGTTCTATTATTAAGTTGTCCCGACGACCTTCTAGCACGAGGAGTTCCTCGGTTGCTAGCTCACGCATGTCCGAGTCATTGACAAGTTCTTCCGCGCTCGTGATTTCTTTAATTACAGACTTATATTCACGAAAATAATTAATAATTGGTTGAATTTCAGCTAAAGCCTTAGCGTGTTTTCGATATTCGTTTGTGTCTGCACGCCCAGCGGTATCGCTGATAAGCTGCATTAATTCTTCATAGTTCGCTTCAATTGCGCTTAGTTTGTCTATCATCGTACTTGTAGATTAATTGCTTCTTCTGTTTTATCTGTTACGAGTTTACTTCGATCTTATGAGTTTCCACCAGATACTGGTGGCAGAAATGCAACTTCGTCACCGTCATGAATGACGGCGTCTTTCTTGACGTGTTCTGCGTTGATGGCGCTTGAAATAGAAGAAGTATATGATGCTAGTGCAGGGTACTCGTCAGCGAGTAATTTCCAGACATCTTTGACCATCACTCCAGTTGGTAAGTTTCGAACTATTTCACCAGATCCACAGATATCACGCAGTCGTGCGAAGAGACGAATTTTTACTCGCATGATCGTTGGTAGGCTGTGATTTTCGCCTCGATATCCTCTGGGTCCACCGTTGCGTCTTCGATCCAGGTGTTCCCGTCTTCGAAGAATTCACATTTCCAGATCGGTGCGATTTGTTTGACTCGTTCGAGAGCATAACGACAAGCAGTGAAAGAGTTGGCCCTGTGTTCAGAAGTCGTAACAATTACGATACTAGTTTCCCCGACTTCTAATCGACCAGTTCGATGGTGAATGGCTAAGCGTACTGCAGGCCATTTTTCATTGATCTCCATGCTGATCCGCTTAAAAGTTTCAAGTGCCAACGGTACATATGCCTCGTATTCAAGATGTAATACGCGCTTGCCCGCGTGGCTGCCGCGCACGACACCAAGGAATGATGTAATTGCGCCGATGCTTGTTATTTTGGCCGAGGTGTTACATTCAGTAGATGTTACGGTGTTAATGACATGCTCGAGCTCCAGCGGTTTGTTGGTAATTACGAATGGTGTCGAGCAACTCACTTTGTCAGTATAGCAGCTGAGTGTTGTCCACTTCACGGTGACGGTTTAATTGAATCGGGAAAGGCACCAGATGCCCACAGATGGTGCAATGCGCCGTGACCTTGGCCGATACTGAAACCATGTTTAATAGCTTCTGTCACATAAGATTTTGCGAGATGGCAGGCTGATACGAGCTGATGCCCCTTTGCCAAACTAGCAGCAATTGCGGCGGACAAAGTGCAGCCCGTACCGTGTGTATTCTGGCTATCAATCCGTTCTGACCGGAGTTCTGTGAACGACTGACCGTCGTAGAGGATATCAACAGCATCCGCGCCAGTCAGATGGCCTCCTTTGATGAGGACAGCTGTTGGTCCGAGTTCGTGGATCCGGATGGCTGCATCCTTTACGTCCTCTATTGAGCGAATTGAACGTTCAGATAATATTTCTGCTTCCATGATGTTCGGTGTGACGACATGGGCACATGGTAAAATTTTTGTTCGGACGGCCATCAACGCTTCCTGCCCGAGTAGAGGTGCACCGCTCTTTGCAAGCATGACGGGATCCACAACGACCTTTGTGATTTTAAATGATTGAAGTGCAGCTGCTACAGCTTCAGCTATAGATGGTGTGGCGAGCATACCCGTTTTTGCAGCCTGTACGCCGATGTCGGTAGCGATGGCCTCAATCTGTTTAGTTATGATTTCGGTTGGGAGAGGCAGAGAAGCAGTGACACCCATGGTGTTCTGTGCCGTGATGGCAGTGATCGCAGAGGTTCCAAAGACACCGAATGCTGCGAAGGTTTTTAGGTCTGCTTGGATGCCGGCACCCCCACCGGAGTCGCTACCAGCGATTGTCAGTGCGTGTGTCATCGGGTAGAATCTTTCTCGTTTTGTATCATCACTTATTTAATAGAGTTTCTCATATCGATCAGGGTTCGCTTTTTGGTTCCCTTGCTGACCGTGCTCACCTGGGGCTTGCAGCGCGTTTTGCATCGGTTTTATTACTGGCCACTCTAACGGCAGCGGCGGCGCAAATTAGTGTTCCGTTGCCTTTCACACCCGTACCATTCACGTTTCAGCCAGTGCTGGTTTTGGTAGGTGGTGCTGCTCTCGGCTCTCGTTTGGGAGCCGCTAGCCAAGTAGTTTATCTCACCGCGGCGATTGTAGGTTTACCAGTTCTGGCTTTTTCGCCTGTGTTGCCACCAGGCGCTGCCAGGCTCCTGGGACCGACTGGCGGTTATTTGATGGCGTATCCTTTCGCGGCGTTTCTTGCAGGTTGGCTTTCTGAACGTGGCTTTGATCGTCACTATTTGACGTCCTTACTTGCGATGATTATTGGACTTGCCGTGGTTTTCACTGGCGGTGTGGCTTGGCTCGCATTTTTTCAGCCAATTCCGATCGGCATTAATCAGGCTTTAAGTGCAGGTCTCTACCCATTTTTAGTCCTGGATCTGTTGAAGCTCGTCGTCGCAGCTTCGATTCTTCCGACACTTTGGCGGCTCGTTGGGCCTCGGCCGAGCCAGCAGTTTTGACAGTGTTTTAGTAAGTTTCGTCACTTTATGTTTTAGCCGTGATCACTGACTAGTTCCCTACTTCTGGCTGGAAGTTGTCGGGCCGCTTGGCTGGGATGCTGTGAAGATCAGCAAGTGTTGATATGGGAGGAGAGTCTCTCGTTTTTCAAGTTGAAGCCCCGCTGACTCCGCTGCCAGAATGATATCTTTTGGATCAACGCGTTCCTCTATTGGCGGGCCAGGTCCGCCGCCGTCTTTCCTAAACTCAACAATGCCAAGTCGTCCCGATGGTGCCATCGCACTAGTAGCATTACGAAGAAGACTGACTGGATTGTCCATTTCTCTAAAGGCATCTACGATAAGGATCGCATCGAGTTCTTCTCCTTCTAGTCGTGGGTCGTCTGAGACGCCGAGGATGACTCGCACGTTACTGAGACCTTCACGTTGTACTCGTCTCTGGATTGTTTCGACCATTTCTAGTTGGATGTCTTCAGCGTAAACAATTCCACTGTTGCCAACTCGTTGTGCGAGACGGACGGTAAACCAACCACCGCCGGCACCGAGATCAGCAACTTTTGAGCCATCTGAGATAGATAGAGCATCCATGACCTGTTCTGGTTTTTGCCAGGCATCACGGTCGGGTCCTTCGAGTAGTCCGAGATCTTCTGGAGGGAAGAGTCGGCCGTGTGGAGCAGAGACCTGGAGGGCGGTGCCCGTTTCGATCGTGATGATTGTTACTACGATCAGGACTGTAGCACGCAGGTAAGCGATGTCTAGGGACAAGAGTTTTCACCATCAATTGAGGGAAGGTCCGGTCGAACATAACCACGTGCCGTGGCGGTGAAGTCGAGGTCGGTTGTTGCTAAATCGGTGATAGCAATTAAAGGTCCTGGAGTTGTCGTTGTCACGTCGATAGATTTTAAATAGCCTTGGCAGTTTTTACATAATTCGATCTGGTGCGTACTTTTTTCTCGATCTGGCGTGATTATTTCAAAGGTCCCATGCTCGTGACCACCACAGTAGGCGCACTCAAGGATAGAAGTAGACCATGAGATGCCGCAAAATGAACAACGAAGATCTCGGTGTCCGCATCGAATTTCTGCGAGAGCTGGCCAGGAGCCACAGGCAGGGCAACCTTTGCCATTCCAATTGGCCATAGCTGTGTGTATTGAATTTAGTTCTGACTTTTCAGAAGGTTCGAAAAGCCTTTTTTGAAGTACGAATGCAGCCGGTACAGTAGCTAGTTCGGCTACTAGCCAAACCAAATCTGGAGAGAGTCCGACGTGAACCGATGTTGTGCGAATTGTGTGTTTATTCCGAGCAAGCGAGGCGGCAACTAATGAGCCAGGATCAATCCGATGCTGTTCTAACACTGCGGTTAGGTGGGATACTGCTTCCTTCGCGTCACTTTGGGCCAATTCGTTACAAAAACCGAGAAGCGCTGGTGTGAGTACATCCACTGGTAGAGGAATATTTTCACCACGCAGTATGGGGATTCTGGCGTTGAGCTTGCTGCATAGTTGGTCTGTGCTTATGGTCCAGTTGGGAAGTCCGAGACTTTCTAGTTCACTGATCAGTTTGATGCTCCGGTTTATTAATCGGCGTTGAAGTTCGATAGCTACTTCGAGATCCGGTCGGTCGCTGATAGCAGTATCCCATTGGGAGTTCGCGACTCTCACCAAAGCGTCACAGTCTATGGTTTGTGATTTACTTGTGTGCATGCCTAATGTTTTGATCGCGTTTAAAAGTGCTTTGCGTCCTCATCTTGTGTTGTTAGGACTAACTCAGTATCACCTTGTGTCAGACTATATGACAAGACTTCTTTGTAAGTTATTGATACTAAAGATAATACTGATCAGGGCTGCCATGCCCCCATTGTCAGAGGGCCTTGAAACCTTACCAGGACAGCCCATATAATTGTCATAGTCGGTGGTCTATTAGCCACCTGAAATGAGGTTATCGCATGATCAACGTTACTACGGAAGCTGCAACTAAGATTACAGAGTTACTGTCGGAAGAGAAAAAAGAGAAGGCCGGTCTCCGCGTTTTTGTGCAAGGGGGCGGCTGTTCTGGATTCCAATACGGGTTGATGATTGAAGAGGGAGAAGGGGTGGCTGATACCGATAAGGTTTTTGAATCGAGTGGTATTAAGCTGTACGTCGATCCGATCAGTGTTCGGTATCTGCAGGGAGCGGAAGTCGACTTTCTCAATAATCTGAGTGGTGGTGGGTTTACCATTAAGAATCCGAATGCTAAGTCAACCTGTGGTTGTGGATCATCGTTCTCGGCGTAGTTCTACGGAATACTGGTTGTGATTCTTTCCAATATTCTTTCGTAAATGCAACTGATTACAGCGTAGAACTTTATTCCCGCGGCACTGTTGGAGTGTTGGCGAGGGGAGTTGTTACCGAGACTCTGTTGTAAAGTTTGCCGCTTGACCATTGACTATGGAGCCTACGTCCGCCGCATACGTCGAAAGTCTGAGACCTCCTGGGGGTAAGCGCTCAAGTAAGCGAGACTTGATTGTCGATGTGTTTCTTCGTCAAGAGGGTCATCTGTCTGCTGATGATCTTGTAGAGCTAATCCGAGTCGAAGATAAGCAAATCAGCCGTGCGACGGTTTATCGTGCTCTGAGTTGGATGGTTGAGGCCGGAATAGCGCGTAAAGTAGATTTTGGTGAAGGACGATTTCGCTTCGAGCATTCTTATCGGCATCCGCGTCACTTTCATCTCATTTGTAAGTCTTGTAGTCGTGCGTTCGAGTTTCTCAGCTCGGATATCGAGGTTCTTGTTGAAGAGGTGGCTTCAGCGCGTAATTTCTCGGCGCGACAAAGTGTGGTTCAGATTTACGGGACTTGCGAAGCTTGTCGGACGGGTCGAGACCAATCTTTCAATGCAACTACAACCGAGATGCTTTTTGCTCGAGACGCGCTCAGGATCGCTATAGCGACCGAGAAAAGCGGATTGGAGTTTTACTCGAAAGCCGCACGAATTACCCGTGATCCGAGGGGGCGTAGTGTCTTTCGAAAGTTAGCTGCCGAAGAGGAGGAGCACTTGGGTACTTTGGAGGCACGCTACAAGGAGTTATTAGAAGAAGATCCTCATTTGGAGTCTCATCCGACCTTCCTTTTTTTTAAAGGTGCTGCCAATGGGATTTTTTCCGCTGGGGCCGAGCAATTGAAACGTGGTGTTGACGACAAAGAAGCCCTGATGATCGGCATCAAGTGTGAACGAGGTTCCCATCGTTTCTTTAAGCGATATGGTGAGCGTTTCGAGGATTCTGAAGGCAAACGTATTTTTCTTGAGTTTGCTGATGAGGAGCGGGAGCATCTTGATTTACTAATCAAAGAATACCGATTGTTGGAGAAAAAGTCTCAGAAGGCTAAGACTACAGGTCAATCCAAGCCGAAGCGACGTCGTCGCGTGAGTCGCTGAAGAACCGCGCACATTACCCATCGCGATCCAATTCGTTCTTTTATGGTGTGTAACATTTAGATTGTGTTCGAGGGGAAGATTAACTCCTGAAAAGATCTTTAGCTGGTTTAATGTAAGAAGTTGAACTGTCATGACTGCTGCACTAATTACTGCCACGACCCTTTCCGTTTTAGGACTGACCGCCACATTCGTTCTTGGTTTCACGGTGGTTAGTCGAGCTGACTTACTCCAACACACTACCCTCGGGATCTTTACTGCACTTATTGTTCTATTGTCACATTCGTTCACGATGTTCTATTTAATAGGCAAAGGGAAGGCAATTCGTGAGGCTGTCAGTGAAGGTGAATTGTCAAATGATTTTGTGGTGCAAGTTATGCGTGCGCGACGTCCTGTATTCTCAGTTGGCACACTAGCGATGTTGTTGACCATCACAACTGCGATCTTAGGTGGTGCCGTCGATACACGTACTTTCCCTGCACTTGTCCACTCAGTGCTTGGTGGTTTAACGCTACTTACCAATTTCGAAACGCTGCGGGTGGAGATCCGTGCGCTCCTGTTAAACACGCGCATTTCTAGTGAGGTAGATCGTCTCCTCGAGATGCGGTGAAAGGTTTCTTAAGAGGATTCATTTTCTAATGCCGAAGCTAGTTCTATTCGATATCGACGGTACCCTTGCGCTCACTGGAGGTGCTGGACTGCGTGCTCTTGAACGTGCATTTGAGGATGTTTTTAGAGTGTCAGGTGCTTTTGATGGTGTTGAAATGCCAGGACGTACGGACCGAGTTATCGTTAAGGACGCACTCGAGCACGTGGGCCTTCGGCCTGATGAGGCTGAATTAGTACGTTTTAGAGAAAAATATTACGACTACTTACGGGATGAAATTCTTGTCAAGAATCCAAATAAAAGAATGATGCCAGGGGTGTTGAAGCTACTAGATGTTCTCACTCTCAGGGACGACACGTACCTTGGTTTACTCACCGGAAACTTTTCGAAGACGGCGAGAGTTAAGCTCGAATATTTCCGCCTTTGGCACTACTTTATGTTTGGTGCTTATGGCGAGGATGCCGAAGACCGTGATCATCTTGTACCAGTAGCTTTGGAACGTGCCGTCGAAAGCGGGGTCCCTTCATTGACCGTGAATGACGTGTTTGTTGTTGGGGATACGCCGAAGGATGTTGCCTGTGCTTTGGCTGCTGGTACTCGGTCTGTAGCGGTAGCAACAGGAAATTTTGACATGGTGACTCTTCGTGCGTCTGGAGCGGAGTTCGTGCTTAAGGACCTCTCAGACACTGAAGCATTCATTTCGTTACTTAATGGCTGAATTGAATCATATCTGTTATTTCTCTGACTAATCTTTAAGACTTAGCCACTTCTTTGCAAGACTTCTGTACTCTTTGCGTTGTAGTATTTTCGACATCGTTGTGGGTGAAAGACGACGTTCTTCTCGCCGAAGAAATTGTCCGTTTTCTTGGAGTTCAAGAAGCATCTTTTCGTAGAGCTGCATAGCCGGTTGATAGACTTGCACGGCGTGGATGTTTTCCTTGTGTCCCGTTCCACGAACCTCTGGTGTCGGGATGTTAAGTCCGAGAAGAGGGTTAGGCACCTCGCGTGCAATTTCTTCGACCTGTTCGCTTTTCATACCTACACAGAAGAAAGCATCTCCACCTGCGGTCGCAAACGCTGTCCCGCGACGGATAGCTTCCGAGGTACTACCGGGTTCAGCGCCAAGTCCAAGACAGTCAGAACGACAAATCATTGTAAAGTCTGGGTCTGAACGGGCCTCGACAGCCGCAGAAATTCGTTGAACCATCTCTTCGATCGGCATGAGCTCGCTCATCCCTCGTCCCATGTGTTTGGGATTGCGCGTGTCTTCGATATGCATGGCTGCGATTCCAGCCTGTTCGTATGCGGTTACATTCCGGTATACGTTAAGAGATGTTTCTCCTCCTTGATCGGCGTCGACAATGGCAGGAATAGGGACTCCGTTCGCGATGCGCCCACCGATTTCTACGAGTTCGCTAATAGTGACTAGGGCATAATCTTCTATTCCAAGATACATCGCTGACATCATATTGCCGCCGATGTAGATTGCCTTGAAGCCATGCATCTCAGCGAGTCTAGCGGCGAATACGCTGTGTGCCTCTGGTACGACATGAATACCAGGTTGTTTCAGAAGGGCTCTCAGGCTTGCCGTCTTTGATAGACGAACTGTCTGTATTGGATTGGCTGATTCTGATGCAGAGGTTGTAGTTCCTGTGACTAAACCACCGGTCAGAGTGGCTGCGTGCTGAATGAAGCGTCTCCGTGTTGTACTGTCCATCGATTTTTCCTTTCTTTTTCTCTCGAATCATTCGTTGGATTCATACGTACTTTATGAGTGAGTCACGGATGACGCCTGCTGAACCTTTGAAGTTACCTTGTCATGTACTTACCTAACGTATGTCTCTAGAGAAGTTGCCGCGCTGGGATGTGAACATAGTCAGCCCTTGTTCGACAGCTGTTTCGAGGCCTTGAGGAGTTTGATAAGCTCCGCAAATTACCTTGCCTCCTCCTTTGTGATGAGCCTCACAAGCTCTTGCGAAACGTTCAATGTTGGCCATGATGATCGGGTGATTAGCAGGAGGGGCAGGAGTTCCGAGTCCGTAGCTCATACTTTGGTCGGCCGTACCGAACATTACCGCTCCAAGCCCTGGAAGCTCGAGCAGCTCTTCGAAGTTTTCTACTTGCGACTTGGTTTCTAGAAGAACAATAGCGAGGAGCTCTCCTTCTGGATTCAGCGGCCACAGGTCAGCTTTCCGCATGTAAGTGTCCATGTCTACTCCCCAGTACCGAGTTGCCTTACTGGGTGCCCATCCACGACGCCCTTTTGGACCTGTTGCGTAGAATTCACCTTGCGGTGGGTATCGCATCATACTGATGAATTCTCGTACCTGGTCAAGAGTTTCTGATTGAGGAAGGATTAGTCCCATGAGTCCTGCATCTAGGTACTGCTTTACTCGATGCTTCTCTAAATGATTGGCCTCCATGCTGATTCTAACGACTGGAGGTAGTAAAAATCGCTCAGCTTCTTCTGGGCGATTCTTTTCCATAGCAGTTTGTAGTTCGATGATCCCGAAAATGTCGTGTTCGTTGTCTGGCATCATTTGCCATGATTCGCCATTAAAACTGAGCTTGCCTTGTTCGGCATTTTCTATGATTGTGTTCAATCGACCGACAGCTTTCTGTTGTTCACTAGCTTCCTGAGCTTGAGCAAGATTTTCTCCTCCTAGCCCAAATCCTGCTAAAACAAGAAGAACGATAGACAGGCTCATCGACAACCGTAAGTGCTGCCAGAGTTTCGAAGCTTCCAGGTGCATGTCATCCTCCTCACTGTGCGAACCAGTGCTTAGTTGTAATTATGCCAAAGGCATACCCGGGCTATCTCATACAGGGATCTTGTCCTTATTGTAGCTGCAAATCGCATGTTTTTCTTTTCTTTGGACGTAGTCAAAGTGCTGGTTACATAAAATACAGATCATCCTTATAATCATTGGTTATGAGAAGTGCAGGGATACGTTGTGTAATCGTTTTAACAATCGTTGGTACTGGAGCCGTAATGTCTTTGGCTCAGACTGTCAGTTTTTCGAAAGTGAGCAAGAGACCGATTGAGTTATTCGATGGACGTATTATCCCAGCGATGCCCGAGTTACTTGGGATGCGCGAGCAATATGAGCTGCGGCTTAGCTGGCTCGAGCAAAAACACTTAATGCTCCTCGATATGATGAGGGCGCACGGGATTGAGATGTGGATCGTAGTGAGTGAAGAATTCCATCAAGATCCTGTAACTCAATACATTGCGCCACCGCTCCACTATACGAGGCGTCGAGATGTGATGGTATTTGTGGATGCTGGCGAAGATGGTCTCGCACGGTACTCGGATTATTGGCGGCCAACTGCAGACCATAGACGATTTTTCAAGCCTCTACCGGCTTCACGCAATGCTCGTAACATCCAGGACACCCGAGCAGGACTTCTGGCGCTGTGGGAGCGGTACGAGCCCTTAACTATCGGTTTAAATATGGGTGGTACGAGGGGACATGACAGTAGCCTTACCTATGATAGCTACAATTTCCTCGTGCGCGCGCTTGGCCGTGAGGCCGAATCCAGATTCGTTTCGGCTGCTGGACTTGTCGAGGATGTTTTCGATACGCGTCTTGATGATGAGCTTGAGCCTTACCGAAATTTGGTGTTAGCCACAGACGCAATTGCACAAACAGCTCTTTCGAATAAGGTCATTACGCCAGGTGTGACTAGAGCAGTGGATATCAAATGGTTTTTCGAGGAATCTGTTGCGCAATTGGGCGTGGGCAGCAGACCGTGGTTTGAGATTCACGTGGCCGTCCAGCGCTTCGATGCGGAAACGGAGGAGATGATTCCTTACGTTCATCCTGCTC
>CAZQMT010000010.1:0-7768 GCA_964594555.1 uncultured Vicinamibacterales bacterium | reverse complement strand
CCTGTGGATGCTGAAGGGGATCGTCTAAAACAAACTTCCATCGATTCGTCGGCATCTTATCACCAAGGGTGCCTGTGGCACCATTGAGAGAGGGTATATGCACAAGGCCCTTGAGCCTGACGATCTTATCTTTCAAAGAGGAGACATCATCCACTTAGATTGTGGTTTCAATTACCTAGGTTTTGCCAGTGACTGGCAGAAAGTAGCGTACATCCTACGTGAAGACGAACAGAACGTGCCTCAGGGACTGAGGGCTGCACTTGGTAATGCGAACCTAGTGCATGAAGCGTTTGCATCTGAACCAAGACCTGGAATGACTGGATGGGAGGCCACATTGGCTATTGCGAAAAAGCTTGAAGGGGTGAATTTTTTACCGAGTCTCTACTCCCATGCCATTGGCTATCATGGGCATGCGCTTGGACCGTCCATTAACGCTCGCGACATGGATTTGTCTTCCCCCACCTATGGATATAGTCGTTCTACATCGGCTGAACGAGATTCTCTTCTTCGAGACGGGGCTTACCGATCCGTTGAGTTTAGTGCGTCTACTGCTGTACCTGAGTATGACGGTGGTACAGTGACCATTCCGATGGAGGACGATGCGTATCTGACTACGGATGGCTACAAGTATTTCCGACCGTACCAGACTGAGTGGTATGTGATCCGTTGAGTGAGAAAGGAATTGACCATGAGAGCAACCTCTTTACTTTTCATCGTGCCTTCGGTCTTGGTGGCAACGATTTCACTGGAAGCCCAGCGGTCATATGAACCTCCTAACAAGGAGGCTCACCGTCAGCGTCGGGAAAAATTTCTTGATGCCATGGACGGTGGCATTGCGATCATCGTAGCCGCTCGGAAGGATCAGGAGCGCATCTATGAATTCTTCGTGGATCATTCAGATCTTCATGACTTTATTTATCTGACGGGTTTAGAGGGGACTGACGCTTGGAAGTCAGCTCTGGTGCTGGCACCAGATGCGGAGGTGTATCGCGAGATTCTTTACACTTCCCAGGACCCAGATGAGATTCGGGAAAGAACAGGTATTGAGCACGTCTACCCGTATGAATTTTTCATGGAACACTTGTCCGATGGGATCACCGATTATTCTCTTCTCCGGACTCATCAGCGTGGCATCAAAGCACTTGCGACAGATCTGTCTAGGTCCTTGGGAGAAGAGAAGCAAGTTTATTTTAATTATCAACGCTTCCTGAATCTCTCGGCGACTCCTCCTGAGCGTCTCGACATTGCTAACCGCCTTAGGTATTTTTCACCGGAAGTACAGGTGAAGGATGCGTCGGACATCCTGAATCGCTTGCGTATGATTCATGATGATGCAGAAATCGAGCTTCTCAGAAAAGCCTCTGATATTACAGTCCAAGCGTTCATGGAGTCGGCTAAAGCTGTACGTGAGGAGATGACTACTCAGCAAATTGCCGCCATTGTGAATTTCACTTTCGAGTACGAACACGCAGCGCCGTCATTTCGGACTAATGTCTCGATTTCAGGTCCTGACGCCCCGGTGCGGAGGGGGAGGGATTGGCCTATCGGTATTCGGCCGCGTCTCGGTCCCTGGCCTGTAAGCAACGGCCAAATGATTAGCTACGATATTGGGGCTGAATATGCCCACTATACCTCTGATTTCGGGCGTTCCATCCCGGTGAGCGGCAGGTATACGCCTGAGCAACGACGAATTGCTGAGATCGTGACACGCATCCAAAAACAGACTATCGCCGCGGTTCGACCAGGCGGGACGTTTACTGAGAGCCAGGCTCTTAAAGACAAGCTTATGACTCAGGCGGGTCTGGGAGATGTGACTGGTACCTACGGCATTTCACACTTCGTTGGGATGGAGATTCACGATGTAGGGTTTTATGATATCCCTTGGGAACCTGGCATGTGTTTTGTCATCGAATGGAGAGTAACACAGGAGGATTTCTCTATTCGTTTCGAGGACGTGATCCTCGTGACAGCGGATGGTCACGAATGGCTCACTGAGCACTCTCCCATTGAGCCTGACGAGATCGAGGCGCTTATGTCACAGAGTGGTATCTGGGAGAGAGGACGCTAATCAAACCCCGACGGGACATTCGTCGATTCAGTATCAAAAAAGAGATTTTCTTGACTTGTATCAACCGAGGAGGGACTATACGCGATGCCAAAATCAACTATCCGTCACTCGTTTTTACCTTCGCAATCATCTGATAGAGCGGGCACTCTTAGTCGCCGTCAGTTGCTCGCCGGGGCCTCAGCTGGGGCAGCGGCGTTCTTTTTCAAGCCAAACGGTATTCAGGCTCAAGAAACCTCTGGGCAGGTTGTTGTTTTTTCTCATACAACCGTTGTGACTGGTGATGCCAATCGGATGGCTCTTTCCGATGTGGCACTTGCGGTTAAAGGAAATACGATTGTAGCGATTGGTCCCACCGAACCGATCCTTGAGAAATATCCTCAAGCTGAGGTCTATGACGGACGTGGCAAGGCTGTACTACCGGGTCTTATCAATTGTCACGCTCATCTTGCGGCTACTATTAGTCGTGGTTTCAACGAAGATTTCGGATTTCCCAACAGACTCCTTCCGAAGTTAGCCATCCGTCCACGAAGTCTTCTTTCCGAAGAAGAAGCTACACTGATGGCCACCATTGCTGCCCTGGAATCCATACGCTGCGGAACGACCACAGTTGTGCACAATACTTCGCGCATCGCTCCATCAGCTACTGCGTTAGCGAAAACTGGCTTACGTTGGGTTTTTGCGGAATCTGTCCGTGATCGTGAGAATGGTTCTGGTCCGCTGTCTCCAGAGAAGCTCGCCAGCAGTCAGGCCCCCAAGTTTTCACCTAAGCTAAGAGAAGAGGGTTTACAGCGCATCGAGGACTTGTTTACTACTTGGCACGGTTCGAATAAGGGGCGAATTACTGTGTTTCCAGCAGCTGCGCTCACTGAAGATTCGTCACCAGAACTGTTACACGCTGTTCGTGCTTTTGCTGAAAAACATGATCTTGGGTATACCATCCACCTGAATCAAACTCATGCTGAAATCGATTTCATGATTCGCTATCATGGCGTTCGTCCGGCAGCCTATCTCCATAAACACGATTTCCTCGGCCCACGATTATTTGCGGCACATTGTCGATATGTTGATGATACGGAGATCAAGTTACTTGGTGATTCTGCCACCACCATCTCACATCAGGCTGCTATGGCATCGAATCGAGGGGTCAGCCCTCCCATTCCTGCTCTCCGAGAGGCGGGTTGTACAATCGCTCTTGGTACTGACAACAATAACAACGACATGTTTGCGGTTATGAAGGTGGCTCTGTTAACGGAACGAATCCGGCGTAACGATGAACATCCCGGCCTCCTGCCTCAACCAGAAGACATCCTCGGAGATGCGGTGAAAGGTGGAGCGCGAGCGGTGCACCAAGAAAAGCTTCTTGGTTCACTTGAAGTTGGAAAGAAGGCAGATCTTATTGTTCTGGACACCCAAAAAGCTCATCTCGTGCCGGCGGGACGTATTCTGTCCGCGTGGATTCACAACGGTCAGCCGTCAGATGTCGAGTCCGTCATGGTAGACGGTCAGTTCATCATGCGTGATCACAAAGTTCTCACGATGGACGAGGATAGTGTTATTGCTGAAGCCGACAAGGTCGGTCGGAGAGTTTGGACCCAGGTGCTTGAGGCCAGCCCACTTACGCTTCCGGGTCGGTCACAATCGCGCTAATTGAGTCCCTAATGTCCGTCGTCGGTGGCGATCAGTCTTCCGAGTGAACATCGTACGATTGTGTTTGTGGTGCAAGTGTCAGAAGTGTTCAACCAGGAGCCATACGATTATGAGATGTTTTCTGAAAATTTTTATCGTGGCACTTGGGCTTTTTATAGCCAGCCCAGCCATCGCTCAGACTGCTAATGCCAAGCCCGCACCGGGTTCACCGACGGCAGATAATCTCCCGATTTATGAGGTGGATCCGACCTGGCCGCCGACGCTTCCGAACAACTGGATCTTAGGGGACATCAGAGGACTGTTTGTCGATGACAACGATCACCTTTGGATAATCCACATGCCGTCGAGTTTAACTCCTCAAGAGATTGGCGCGGCAGTGGAACCGCCAATTGCTGATTGTTGCTTCCCCGCGCCGCCGGTTCTTGAACTTGATCCCGAGGGCAACGTTCTCCGAACCTGGGGTGGTCCTGGTGAGGGTTACACCTGGTACGATGCCGAGCATGGCATTTATATTGATCATTACGGTTTTGTCTGGACAGGTACGAGCAATGGCTTCCATGTAATGAAGTTCACACAGGACGGCAAGCATGTTCTGACAATCGGAGAGCCTGGAATTAACAAGGGAAGCGATGCGCCGGATCACTTGGGCGGACCAGCAAATTTCTATGTTGAGCCGAAGACGAATGAGATCTTTATTGCAGATGGATACCGCAACAAGCGAGTGGTGGTCTATGATGCGGAGACTGGGAAGTATCTCCGTCACTGGGGCGCATATGGAAAGCCACCGGATGACACCTATGAGTACGAATATCCGGTCAACATGGATGATCTCCCTCAGCAATATTCTACCCTTCATGGCATTGTCGGTACGAAGGATGGCTTGATCTATGTAGCTGATCGCCGAGGTAACCGTATCCAGGTTTTTCGACAAACCGGTGAATACCTGATGGAGCGGTTTGTGCGTCCAGAGACAGGTGGATCAGGGAGCAGCTTCAGTCTCCAACTTTCGAGGGATCCAGAACAAAGCATTCTTTATCTTATGGATGGTACGAACCAGCGTGTCTGGTTACTTCGACGTGAGGATTTGAAGATCCTTGATAGATTCGGGAAGCCAGGACGCCAGTCAGGTGAGTTTATTAGGGCACACATGATTTCGATCGACTCAAAAAATAGGATGTATACCGGTGAGGCGGGCAATGGTCGACGCATGCAACGTTGGATCCTTAAAGGGACAAAACCTGCAGCGAGCGTTAAACCGCCGGCGGGTTAATTGTAGTTATCGGGGTCTTATGACGAAGCCGTTTATATGGGTTTATCGTCTTTAGTTTTTGTACGTTGCCTATCTAGAAACCAGTCCTCGTCCCTACTGACAGGGGAGTTAAGTCGATGCCTACAGAACAAAAAATTGATCCAAGAGTTTTTGATCTTTACGATGAATATTGCCACGGTAGGATCACCAGGCGTGAATTTCTGAACCGCGCAGCGGCTCTTACTATCGGTGGGGTGTCTGCGCTCTGGATGGCACAGGCGTTGCTGCCGCGCTATGCAGAAGCGCAGACTATTTCGTTTACTGATCCGCGCATAACTGGTAACTACATTGAGTACCCATCGCCTGGTGGTACTTCTGGCACAATGCGGGGTTACCTCGTGCGACCCACAGGTGAAGGACCCTTTCCTGCAGTCCTGGTTATTCACGAAAATCGGGGTCTTAATCCTTACATCGAAGATGTCGCGAGACGCGCGGCTGTGGCAGGGTTTCTAACCTTGGCCCCGGACGGGTTGTCCCCGGTTGGTGGCTATCCGGGCAACGACGATGATGGTCGAATAGCACAACGGAATCTTGATCCAGAAAAACTGGATCAGGACATGATTAATAGTGCACGGCATCTCAAGGCTCACGAGCTTTCTAACGGTCGACTCGGGGCTACGGGATTTTGCTGGGGTGGTGGTATGACCAATCGCCTGGCAGTTGAGCTTGGTGCCGACCTAGATGCCGGCGTGCCATTCTATGGCGCTTCTGTTCCTAGTGATGATGTGTCAAAGATCGAGGCAACTCTGATGATCATTTATGCAGGAACTGATCCTCGAATTAATGCGATGTGGCCAGAATACGAAGCTGCACTTCGGGCTCATGACGTCAAATACGAAATGCACATGTTTGAGGGGACTCTTCACGGTTTTCACAACAATTCAACTCCACGCTACAATGAAACAGGTGCGGCACTTGCGTGGAATAAAACAGTAGGTTTCTTCCGCAAGCATCTTGTGGAGGGCTAGGGTAGATCAGCTGCTCATTCGTAAAACCATTGGGAAGAAATTCAATCTAGGGAGTTATAGTGAGATTCAAACCCGTTGTCGTTTTGTTCATTGCAACGCCGCTAGCTTTTCTTGTCTTATCAGCATGTGCCACCGAATCTGAGGTCGAGTCCGTGGTCGAAGAAATCGCGGTGGAGGCAGCACCTGATGCGCTTGCCCAGTCGGGGGAGCCTGACGGTTTACACGCCTCGGCGGAGTGGCAGATTTGGGCCTATTCAACTGCCGCCCCCTCCTTTCTTGGTGAGGATGCGACGGTCTTAGATGCCGACATGAACGTCCTGAGAGAAGGGACGAATGGCTGGACCTGTACCGCAGCTAATCCACGGGGAATGTCAGACCCTGAGAACGGCTGGAAGGATCCCCACGAAGCCATGCCCGTATGTTTCGATCAGGAGGGCTTCAAATGGATAGGGGCCTATATGAGTGGTGAGACCCCTCAACTTGAGCGAGACACTTTCGTGTGGATGCTCCATGGTGATATGGGAGAGGACAACACCACCCCGTTAGTGATGAGTAGGGCCGATGCAGAAGACCCAGAGCAATGGATCGATTCCGGTCCTCATCTGATTATTATGCCCAAAGATCCCAGCAGCCTAGAAAACTTCACAAGTGATTTCACTATGGGGTCGCCTTATGTCATGTTCCGTGACACAGACTACGCTCATCTCATGATTCCTACAGAGCATTATTTTGATTACCAGCGGTAGGCTTTGCCTTCACTGAATTAAACAGAAAGAGCACGACATATGGCGTGTGGTAAGTTTGAAGTACGAATCGTTCATCGTTCCTGGAGGGCGGCGGTTATCGCCGCCCTTTTTCGTGATTAGTAAAATCACTAAGAAATTGTGGTGTGGAAGTCGGGTGCTACTTGGTCTCCTTGACGACGACACCGTCTTTCATGACGAAGGTGACGTCTTTCAGCAGACCGATGTCATCAAGCGGGTTGCCATCGACGGCGATCAGATCTGCTAGGAACCCTGGTTTGACGGCGCCAATCTCGTTCTCGAGGCGGAGTAACTCGGCCGCGACGGACGTGGCAGACTGGATCGCCTGCATCGGTGACATCCCTAGACTCACCATGAGCTCGAATTCGCCGGCGTTACTTCCGTGCGGAACCCGACCCGCATCGGTCCCGAAGACGATATTGACGCCGAGGCGGAGAGCAGTTCGGAATGCTTCGGCATGTCGACTCCTGAGGCGGTCTACGAAGTCATCGGGATATCCAGCAAGAGCGGTTGACCGAGTAAAATTACTTAAGGTCGCCGCCCAATAGGTGCCGTGCTCGGCCATTAATTCGAGTACATCTTCTTCGAGAAGCAGTCCATGCTCCAGACTGCGCACCCCGCCCAGGACGGCCGCGCGGGCTCCGTCTCCTCCGTATGCGTGCGCTGCGACGTCACGGCCCCATCGGCGCGCCTCTTTTACGACGGCTTGCACTTGCTTCTCGTCCACCTGGGCGAGAGACTGAAGTGTGTGGCGGTCGACATGTCGCATCGTCCCCGTGGCGTAGAGCTTGATCCAGTCGGCGCCGTATTTCACTTGTCGTCGAACCTCCCGGATCATTTCGTCGACGGTGTCTGTCATGATTGCGAGCTGAGGAACACGCTGGTCGATCGCCGGGGCTAGACCGAAATGGTTCATATGCCCACCGGTAATCGACAGTGCCATCGTTGACACCAGCAGCCGCGGTCCGGGGATCAGGCCGTCTGCAATTGCGTCTCGCACCGCTACATCGGC
>CAZQMT010000009.1:0-36647 GCA_964594555.1 uncultured Vicinamibacterales bacterium | reverse complement strand
GGAGGTCGACCGACACAGATAGTGGCGCGCCCGGCAGGATTCGAACCTGCGACCTACTGATTAGAAGTCCGCCGCTCTATCCAGCTGAGCTACGGGCGCCTTGTGACATTATGTGGCTTGACACTTTAGTTGTGACCGCCAATGTTATAGCACACACGTCGAGGTGGTATATGTCAGATCTAACCAGCTATTCTAGCTTTGTCGCTATTGCGGACTGAAGAATTTCCAAACGGAGATCGAATCTCATGTCTTCAATCACCCGTTTCAAATTATCGACGATGATGTTCCTGCAGTATTTCGTGTGGGGAGCCTGGTCAGTCCCGCTCGGGACTTATCTTGGTGAGATCCTTGCGTTCCAAGGGCAGCAAATTGGGTTTGTGTTTGGTACAACGGCGGTAGCTGCGATGATTTCACCACTCTTTGTTGGGATGGTCGCTGATCGATATGTCTCGACTGAGAGGATGCTAGCTTTACTCCACGTCGTCGGTGGTGGCCTTCTCTTTTTGGCTTCGACTCTCACAGAGTTTGTTGAGTTCTATAGCACGTTGTTGCTTTACGCACTTTGCTATATGCCGACCCTGGCACTTTCAAATTCATTGTCTTTTCGTCAGATGGAGGAACCGACTCGCGAATTTCCAGCCATTCGAGTACTAGGGACTATCGGTTGGATTGTCGCAGGATTGGCCGTTGGATTCCTGCGTCTTGAGAATACGGCGATTCCGATGCAGATTGCTGCAGCCGTTTCGTTCGTGCTTGGGATCCACTGCTTGTTTCTACCTCATACACCACCGTCGCAAGCCAAAGGCCGAGTCACCGTGCGTGATGTGCTTGGACTTGATGCATTGCAACTGCTACGTGAACCAGCGTTCGCCGTTTTTACGATCGGGTCGTTGCTGGTTTGTGTGCCGCTTCAGTTCTACTATGCCTTTGCTAACCCATTTCTGAATGAGATTGGCGTTACCAATGCCGCAGGAAAAATGACACTCGGACAGGTGTCCGAAATTGGCTTCATGTTAGCCATGCCGTTTTTCTTTCGTCGTCTTGGGACGAAGGGGATGCTATTGGTTGCTATAGCTGCCTGGGTTAGTCGGTATCTTTTGTTCGCTTGGGGCGACAATGGTGCACTCGTTTGGATGCTTTATGGCGGTATTTTGCTACACGGCATCTGCTACGACTTCTTTTTTGTTGCGGGACAGGTTTATGTTGATCACAAAGCCCCGCCAGATCTACGTGCTTCGGCTCAGGGTTTGATCGCGTTCGTTACGCTGGGTGTTGGTATGTTTATTGGGTCATGGTTGTCCGGACTGGTGGTTGACTTGTATGCACAGGAAGCCGGGCATGCTTGGAATCGTATCTGGACGGTGCCAGCTCTTTGGGCTATTGCGGTGATGGCCGTCTTCGCCTTGTTCTTCAAAGAACGACAGCAGGTGGGTGATGCAGATCGTTCAACGTCATGAGTACAACTCCACGAATGCTTCTTTGAAAAAGCCCGCACATTTCATCGCGAGTGCCATCGCCATGACCTTACAAAATAAAAATAAATGAAATAGATGTATTTATAATTTTTACTTATTTCAATTTGAATTCAATGGATTGCTTTTAGCTTGGCGAAATATCCATTCAATTGGATTTTTGGGTTCTTATCTATTTTGGACATTTTGTTTTTTTGTGCCGTTTTTATTGAGTTTATTGGCTATTAATAAAGAATTTACAAGTTGGCCCGGATCTTGGATATAAAAGGCACCATAAGTGGAGGGGTGTGTCAATCTGCGGATGCACACTCAGCCAGATCACTAACGCCTAACCAAAGGAGAACTAGATGAAGGCGTTTCGTACTTTAACGATGGCCCTAGCCGTTTTTGCGGTAGGGGCGGGAGCGGCACTGGCCCAGGTTTCGGCCACGACCGGTGCGCTTACCGGAACGGCTGCTGACGAAACTGGCGCCGTGCTTCCGGGTGTCACTGTAACTGCGACCAGTCCGTCGATGCAGGGCTCGCAGGTTACCTACACTGACGCTTCTGGTGGCTACCGGATTCCGGCAATTCCACCAGGTGAATACACCGTGGTGTTCGAATTACCGGGTTTCACTACCTTCGTCCGTGAAGGGGTCGCTATCGGCCTCGGTTTTACGGCGGAGATTGATGCCGAACTTCGAGTGGCGACACTTGAAGAGACGGTGACGGTTACCGGTGCGTCGCCGGTTGTCGACGTTGCGTCGACGAAGACCGCGACAAACTTTGACGCTGCGAAGCTCGCGAACCTACCGGGTGCGCGTGACTTCTGGGCCATTCTTGCTAACTCTCCTTCGGTACAGATGAGCCGTATCGACGTTGGGGCAAGCCGAGCTGGTACACAAACCGGTTACGCGGCCTATGACACTAAAATGACACAGCACCGGCCGATGGTCGAAGGCATGGTCATGACCGAAGGTCGTGGCGGCGCCTGCTTCTACTATGACTTTGGTTCGATGGATGAGGTTTCGATCGGAACCGGAACGCACAGCGCCGACATGGGCTGGCCCGGGGTCGTCTCACAGTTCATTGCAAAGTCTGGTGGTAACGAGTACCACGGAACTGCTCGCGCTGACTATCAGTGCGGTGACATCCAGCGGACCAACATCACTCAGAAACAAATCGACCTTGGTGTCAAGGGTGGTGAGTCTGTTGAAGCTAAGAACGTAAACAAGTTCTTCCGCTACTGGGATTTCAACGCTGACGTTGGTGGTTACTTCATCAAGGACAAGCTGTGGGTATATGGCTCGGCTCGTGAATGGGATATTCGCGGATACCGCGCTAACTTCCCAGTCAAGCCGTTCCGGACGCACCTGAACAACCTGTCGGGTAAGGCAACTTACTCAATCAACCAGGACAACAAGGCCATCTTCTACACGATGTATGGTCGTAAGAATCAGGTCAACCGAACAAACACTCACCGGCTAAGCTCGAGTGCGGCCATTCACCGAAGCACAGACTCAACCTGGAACCAGCTCTACTGGGGCTCGGTCACCAAGGGTGAGTGGAACTCGGTGTTGAGCGATCGCGCTTTCTTCGAGATTCGTGGCGGCAAGATGGGCTACGACTGGCCGAATTTCAGTTATGCTCCTGATAAACCCACCTACGAAGACGTTGGTAACAACGAAGTCACTGGTGGTAACCGTAACTGGCAGAGGGATCGTCACCGTGCTCAGGTGCTGACTTCCTTGACTTACTTCCAGGACGGCTGGGGTGGCGACCACAACTTTAAGTTTGGTGGCGAGTTCTTCCGGGAGATCCGTCGTGACCACCGTGGTGGTTTGTCGCGGAATCCAGGTGGAAGAAACACCGGTGGTTACCTCCACAACGACATGTTCCACATTTTGGACAATGGTGCGCCGTCAGAGATTTACCTGTTCGAAACACCGACGACCAATGACAGCAGACTGTGGACTTACTCGTTCTATGCGAGTGACTCATGGGCAGTTAACCAGAACCTAACCATGAACTTGGGTTTCCGTTCTGACAGATATCGCTCATACCTACCGTCACAGGAACACGGTGTGGGTCGTATCCACTGCTTTACCACTGTCTGTCAAGAGGGCGGAAAAACTTTTGAAGCCCGCGACGTCATGACTTGGAATGTGTTCGCTCCTCGTGTTGGTATCACCTATGACGTAGCTGGCGACGGAAGAACCGTTCTCAAAGCCAACTATGGCACCTACTGGTGGAACCCAAGTGGTGACTTGGCCAACTTGGTCAATGCGAATTCACCTGAGTGGTACCGTCGTCACGATTGGGTTGATACCAATGGTGATGGTGTCTGGCAGGCTGGCGAGGAAGGCGACATCGTCTCCCAGGGTGGCGGATCTGTTAACAACGAACTCGATCCGAACATCGAAGACCAGCGCACAAGAGAAATCGCTTTTTGGCTTGAGCGCGAACTTATTCCTAACTTTGGTATTAGGGCTGGCTATGTCTACCGTAAGGTTGATCAGCTTTACCAGAAGGGGAATAACCTTCGTACGCACGACAAGTTCAACATTGCGAATTCAATTACCGACCCTGGCGTAGATGGTGTTACTGGGACCGGTGATGACAAGACGCTTGCGATGTGGGATCTTGATGAAGCCGTCAAAGCTCTTGGTAATGCCTACACCACCCGTAACATGGATGGTGAGCCTGAGTTCCACACTTTTGAAATGAGTGGAACGAAGCGTATGGCGAACAACTGGTCGCTAATCGGTGGGTTCTCTTACCGGTTGTCTCGTGACCATGACAACAACTACTTTGGAAACACAATCCGAGGCGGTGAAGGTGCTCCTGAAAATCCAAACGAGTGCATTAACACCGGCGACGCGGAGTGCCGTTTCCACTTCACTACGTGGACGTTTAAGTTAAACGGAACCTGGAACGCACCAGGTGGCTGGATCATCAGCCCCAACCTGCGTCATCAGGCCGGACAGCCTTACGGGCGTATCTATCGTCCGAAACTGAACTATGGAAAACAGCGTGTTTTGACGGAGCCAATGGATAGCAACCGTCAGGATCACATCACGCTAGTTGACATTCGGACCGAGAAGGCCTTTAACGTTGGCCCGAACGGTGGCGGACGGCTAATCGGGTTCTTCGACGTTTACAACCTAACTAACTCGAATGCAGCGGAGAACATCAACGCTAATACGGGTGGCAGCTATCTGCGCCCAATTGAGATTCTCAATCCGACAATTGCTCGGGTCGGTCTCAAGTTTGAGTGGTAAGGTAAACATCAGGGTGCCAAGGGAGATATAAAAATCCCCCTCGGTTTCTGACGGGCTTTACGAGGGCGTGCAGCCAACTCAGGTTGCACGCCCTTTTTTTTCTCTCCACCCGCCGTGTTACGCTGTTTCTGCTAGTTTCTTTGCTTGTTGCCAGACACGATTCTCAACGTCATCAACGAAAAGCTGAAGGTGTGGGTAAGGAATTTGAATTCCCGCTTCGTCCAGCGCGATCTTGCTCGCCTCCATAACTTGACAGAAAACAGGTTCTTCTGATCCAGCGTCTTCGATCCAGACACGGATCTCAAGATTTACACTCGAATCTCCAAGTTCAGTAACAACAAGTTCTGGCTTGGGAAACCTGGCGATGCCATGCAGGTCGTTAATTGCTTGGAGAATGACTTCACGTGCTTTTGGTATGAGTTCTTTGTAAGCAATGCCAAGCTGGATGTCGACACGTGTCTCGCCGTGTTTAGAGTGATTTACTAGCACTTCGTTGATGATAGTTTTATTGGGAATAACGACATAGGTATTGTTATTTGTCCGAATGCGTGTTGAGCGCATTGTGATTTCACTAACTTCGCCGTATTGGTTAGCTACTTTGACCCAGTCACCAACCGTGAATGGTTTGTCGATGAAAATCAGAAAACCAGCAATAATATTCGATAAAGAATCTTGGGCAGCGAAACCGACAGCGATACCAACGACACCGAGACCGCCCAAGACCGCACGAACATTGACCCCGATCTGATCGGCAGCCATGATCAGGCCGAATAAGAGGACGCTTCCTCTGTAGACGTTCCCGATGACCATGGAAACGAGTGTTTCATGAACGCCAGCACGCTCAAGAAGCGCGGTTAATGGGATTCTCGTTAGCCGGTAGACTAACCAGAACAACGTGAAATTGATTAGTGCGGCTATGGTCTCAGTAACGAAGGCCACAGCTTGTGTGACGAGTTGTCTGACGTCGAGCAATTCTATGAGTTGATTCACGGTCGGTGCTCCTTTCGGTCTGTGTGGAAGCCTATTTAAAGGAACGTGATGCTGTCTTACGTTAGTTTGTGAGAATGGGGTGAGTGAGGGGATTCGAACCCCCAACATCCGGTGCCACAGACCGGCGCTCTACCCTTGAGCTACACTCACCATATGGGTGATCTAAAGAGCGCCGATTTGAGAGAACCATCGACGATCTTCACCTGAGTGGAACAGTTTAACATGAACAGTTTCAGGCAGATATTAGCACTTTCGATCTAAAAACAAAGGTGTACGTGATTCGACATCGACACACAACAAGTTCGGGGATCCTGGTGTCACGCGGCTCTTAGTGCTGCGAAATACTTGAGGCCTGGCGTGCGTTTTTTAGGGTAGTTACGCCGAAACGTGACAGCTTTAATCAGCTGTCGAAGTTGACCAGCCGTTCGGTAATGGCTTCGGTCATTTTTGAACAACTCACAGAAGTTGTGTCTCCATGCGCTAAATCAACGGTACGGAAACCGTCAGCCAAAGTTTGTTCTACTGCACGCTCGATGGCCAGGGCCTCTTCTTCCGCACCTAATCCGTGTCGGAGGAGCATGGCTGTTGAGGCGATGGTTCCGATAGGGTTAGCGATATCTTTGCCTGCGATGGTTGGTGCTGAACCGTGTACGGGCTCGAAGAGCCCAGTCCCGTTTCCGAGACTGGCTGAGGGGAGTAAGCCTAACGAGCCGACAATCGCTCCAGCTTCATCTGATAGGATGTCACCGAAGAGGTTTTCAGTCACGACCACATCGAATCTGCTTGGTTCGAGTACCAAACTCATGGCGCAGGCGTCGACATACATATGTTCTAACGTAACATCTGGATAACTGGCTGATAATTCAATAACTACCGAACGCCACAGTTCTGAAGTTTCCAGCACATTAGCTTTGTCAACTGATGTGAGACGTCGTCGTCGTCGCTGTGCGGCTTCGAACCCAATTTTAGCAATACGCTCGATCTCGTTTCGTGAGTAGCGAAGAGTGTTTATTGCTGATGTGCGGTCTTGTTCGATACCTCTCGGTTCTCCGAAGTACAGACCACCTGTTAACTCACGGACGATGAGCAGGTCCGTACCAGCTAGCCGATCTGGTCTAAGGGAGCTCGAATGTTCAAGACCAGGCCACACACGAGCTGGTCTGAGGTTTGCGTACGTGCCGAGTGCTTTTCGAAGTTCTAGAAGCCCTGCTTCTGGCCTTTCGGCACGAGGAAGAGCATCGAAGTCAGGGTCACCGACTGCCCCGAGCAGTACGGCATCGGCAGAGAGACACGCTGATAGTGTCTCAGCGGGAAGAGCTGCCTGCCCCGAACGCAATGAGTTCGCACCGATCGGCCAATTTTTTAACTCAAACGAGTGTCCGAAGCGTGTTTCGATGACACGCAAAACCTCGATGGCTGCCTTGATTGTCTCTGGGCCAATGCCGTCTCCTGGTAGGATTGCCAGTGTTGCTTTCATGTCAGGTTATTACCGTTTGTGACCAATAAGGGTTAATAAAATTTCTTGTCCTGGTGATTAATGAGTTGGAACAGTTGCTGACTTTTCTGATATATCGTTTTTAATCCGCTCTACGATCTCAAGAAGAGCATCGTTGGTAACCACTTTCTCGGTGTCTGCGAGTGCGATAACCTCTCGATATGCACGGTCTAACTCGAGTCGTGACAATGTGATGTTGAGTTGTTTGCACCGAGCTTGAAGCGCGTGTCGGCCAGAATGTTTACCGAGGACGAGACTAGTCTTTAAGCCAACATCCTCAGGACGCATGATTTCGTAAGTTCGACGGTCTTTCAACATTCCGTCTTGGTGAATTCCGGCCTCGTGTGCGAAGGCATTACGTCCTACGATGGCCTTGTTAGCCTGTACGGATTCGTTCGTTAGTGTGGTCAGGAGCTGGCTAGTTGAGAAAATAGCTTCAGTATGGATACCAGTCTCATATGGTAAGACGTCTGTACGAACTTTTGTTGCCATGACGAATTCTTCTAGGGAAGCATTGCCGGCGCGTTCACCGATACCGTTTACAGTACATTCGACTTGTCGGACACCTGCCTGGACTGCAGCCAGGCTATTGGCTACAGCTAAACCGAGATCGTCATGGCAGTGTGTGCTAAAGACTGCTTTGTCTGAGTTCGGCACCTTAGTTAGGACTTGGATGAAGAAGTTTTTTATTTCATCAGGTGTTGAATAGCCCACCGTGTCGGGAAGATTGATTGTGGTACACCCGACAGCGATGACTGCTTCAATAATTTGACATAAAAAATCGATATTGCTACGCAGCGCATCTTCTGCCGAGAACTGCACGTCGTCTGTATAGTGCAGAGCCAGTTTGACGCCGGCCACAGCTGCTTCCTGACACTGTTCACGACTCATATGCAACTTTGCTTCGAGGTGAAGGTCAGATGTGGCTAAAAAAGTGTGAATGCGTGCACGGTCGGCTAACTTAAGAGCATCGCCTGCACGTTCAATATCGCCCTGACGACTTCGTGCGAGGCCAGCGATGATCGGGCGCTTAATCTCAGTTGAAACCAGTTGTACGGCTTCGAAATCAGCTTCAGATGCAATGGGGAATCCTGCTTCGATGAGATCGACACCGAGGGTATCCAGCTGGCGTGCTAGACGAAGTTTTTCGCCAACACGCATGGAGAACCCCGGAGCTTGCTCGCCATCACGGAGCGTCGTGTCGAAGATCATAACGCGT
Organism: uncultured Vicinamibacterales bacterium; assembly: GCA_964594555.1. Classification (GTDB taxonomy): domain Bacteria; phylum Acidobacteriota; class Vicinamibacteria; order Vicinamibacterales; family CAZQMT01; genus CAZQMT01. The sequence continues at coordinate 28,211 of CAZQMT010000009.1, read as the reverse complement.
TCTGCAGCCATACAATGCCTCCCCCTAGCGACTGGACAGTTGTTCTTCGCCTAGGTTGTTTGTACGTAAGCCACTAGTAATCAGTCAAGGCTATAATTTTTACGCTTTGATAAGTTTATCTTATAATAGGGGCGTCTGAAAGAGTTCTATTTTGGTATGGAGAAATGACGCCTTATGGAATTGTCTGAATTACACGTATTTCTTACTGTTGCTGCTGAACGTAGTTTCTCGCGAGCGGCGACAAAACTGCATCGAACTCAGCCTGCTGTGAGTCAGGCAGTGCGCCGCCTAGAAGTTGAATTGGGTGAACGATTATTCGATCGTTCATCCAAAGACGGAACTCTTACTGAGGCAGGACGGGTCCTACACGACTACGCGCAGCGTTTAACTCGCCTTTCTGAGGAGGCGGGATCGGCCGTGCGTGAATTGCAGGATCTTAGACGTGGTCGGGTTTTGATTGGTGCGAATGAGGCCGCTGTACATGCGTTGCTTCCGCTGTTCAGTCGGTTTCGGGAAATGCATCCAAAAATTCAGTTTCACGTTAGGCGTGTGCCGTCTCGACAAATTCCCTTTGAGGTGCTTGAGCGAAATCTTGATTTTGGCGTCTTAACCTTTCAGCCGTCTCAACGAGATTTACAATCGATCACGATTGGTGATGATGAGCTTGTTATGCTAACGCACCCTGAGCACCCGCTAGCACACCGTAAACATGTCACAATGGCTGAGCTGGGTCGACAAGAGGTGATTGCACACAATGATCCGTCCCCAGCGCGTGATTGGGTTCTTCGTCTTTTCGAGAAATCTCATGCACCAATTAATATCCAGATGGCCCTTCCGAGTTTGGATGGAATTAAGCGTGCGGTTGAGATGCAACTCGGTGTGGCACTTCTTCCTCGACGTGTTGCACTCTCAGAGTTGGCAAACGGTCAGCTTACGGCAGTCAGGGTCGCGCAGCTTCGATTGCCTCGTCATCTTCGGCTCGTTCATCGAAAAGATGGTCAGATGTCACACGCAGCCGAGGCCTTCCTGGCCATTAGTCGTGACTACTATGTGAAGAGTGAAGACTAAATCAAGAAAACGTTGCTTCAGAATCCTTGGATGTAGGGCAGACGACTTGCGATCGCCTCGACATCATGTGGTCGGTCTAACAAAAGACCCGTTGCATCCCAGGCTCCTGTCAACAGAGCTTCGCGAGCGTTCGATGGTAAGTGTGCGGGTATTGAAAAACCGATGCCATCGATCGTTCGGTCCTTTACGCTAATAGTGAAATCTAAACTCGGAGTTTTTTCAACAGCCTGCATGAGCGATTCTATGTCTTCCCGTTGGAGTGTTAGACATGGGATACCAAGTGTCAAACTATTACCGAAGAAAATTTCAGAAAATGATTCGCCTAGGACTACACGAATTCCCCAGCGCATTAAAGCCTGAGGTGCATGCTCACGAGACGAGCCGCAGCCAAAATTTTTATTAACAAGAAGAACGGTGGCATTTTGAAAACTCTGATTCGAAAAAATCTTCCCGAGTGATTGACGTTCATCTTCGAACACATGTTTTTCGAGCCCATCGAACCTAATTGAACGGAGATAGCGAGCAGGAATGATGCGATCCGTATCAATGTCATCCCCACGTACGTAAATAGCTGTCCCTTTGATCGAGTCGATTTGCTGAAGATTCGTTTCTGTCATAGGTCTTAATCTTTTGTTTTATCTAGCAAGGTTCGGACGTCAGTTACTCTTCCTGAAAGTGCAGCGGCTGCCACCATCGCTGGACTCATTAGCAATGTTCGGCCGGTTGGGCTTCCCTGTCGTCCTTTAAAGTTTCGGTTTGAGGACGATGCACATACTTGACGATCTTCAAGCCGGTCTGGGTTCATAGCCAGGCACATTGAACAGCCGGCATCTCGCCATTCGAATCCAGCATCTCGAAAGATTTGGTCTAAGCCTTCACTGACGGCCGCCTGGCGCACAGCTTCAGAGCCTGGCACTACAAGGGCCTTCACCTGTGGTGCGACATGCTGGCCTTCGACGATACGTGAGGCTTCCCGAAGGTCAGATAGGCGAGAGTTTGTACAAGAACCAATAAAGGCAACGTCTATTTTTGTATCAACGATTGGCGCACCGGGCTTGAATCCCATGAATTCCATGGCTTCGGTTAGTGCACCACGTTCTTTGCCTGGAGCGTCTATCGGCTGAGGTAGCCTTCCTTGAACTCCGATTGATTGGCCTGGGGTGATGCCCCATGTGACGGTGGGTTCAATCTCACGTGCGTTGATTGTAATTTCATCGTCGTAAGGGGCTCCTTCATCAGAAGCCATGCTCTTCCACCAGTGTTTTGCACGTGTAAAGGCTTCTTCTTTTGGTGCAAATTGACGTCCTTCAAGATAAGCGAATGTCGTTTCGTCTGGATTGACATAGCCGACTCTAGCGCCGCCTTCGATAGACATATTACAGATGGTCATACGTTCGTCCATCGTCATATTTTCGATGGTTTCTCCACCGTACTCGTATGCATAACCGACTCCACCTTTAACTCCAAGTCGGTTGATGATTGCTAAGATGACGTCTTTCGCATATACCCCAGCAGCTAATGTTCCTGTTACGTTGATACGGCGAACTCGTAACGGTTCGATTGCGAGACACTGCGATGCGAGTACATCCCTAACTTGTGACGTTCCGATACCGAGGGCGACGGCACCGAAGGCACCGTGTGTTGAAGTGTGACTGTCGCCACATGCGATTGTGATTCCTGGTTGAGTTAGGCCAAGTTCTGGACCGATTACATGAACGATCCCTTGATATTTATCACCGAGGTTGTAGAGGGGAATATTGAATTCTCGACAGTTTTTCTCGAGTGTTGACATCATCTCCTCGGCCAGGAGATCTGCGAACGGGCGTTGGCGTTGAGTGGTCGGTACGATGTGGTCAGCTGTTGCGAAGGTTCGTGTCGGAAATCGAACTGTCCAGCCACGTGCACGTAACATTTCGAAGGCTTGTGGCGTTGTCACCTCGTGTATTAAATGGAGCCCAACAAACAGTTGCGTCTGACCAGTTGGCAGTCGTCGTATTGTGTGGTTGTCCCACACTTTTTGGAACAATGTCTTCGGCATGTTGAACTACGCTCCCAGAAGCTATTGATGGTTGATCTTCAGTCGAAGCTCAACATTCACCCGTACGTCGGACAGATATGTCGGCGCAGAAGGTACCAAGTTTCGGAGTTTGTTAGCGTTCAATCCATTCGACGAAACGCGGCGGCAATTCGTCCTGAACAACCATCACTCGCATGACACGTGGTTGTTCATGCATGAGCTGCTTGGCTCCGGCACGAGCGTCTTCGAGGCTTTCGTACCGAACAGCTGATAGCGGAAAGCTTGTTGCACCGCCCCGTACATTGGCGACTAATCTGAATTTGTCTGCTGACATATCGTTACTCACAGGTTGTAGATTACACCAGGTTTCTCCGTAAGGGGAGTACCTTTAGTGATCATGCTATGCTTGTGGTCCTCGTGAGGGGGTTCTGTGCCTATTTTTGAATATGTTTGTCGAGCGTGTGGTCAGAGTTTCGAGACATTGGTTCGAGGTTCTGAGAGCCCATCTTGTTCTAAATGTGGCCGTCAGGAGCTCGACAAACTTCTGTCATCTCCAGCTGTACACTCTGAGGGAACGCACAGACTCGCGCTAAATGCTGCGAAGAAGCGAGATAAAATCCTCGGTGCTGACCAGGCTCGCGCGCAGCGCGAGTACGAGGAAAACCACGATTAAAAACGTAGGTGGTTGTGACTCTAGGTATCGGTGGTTAAGTTTTGAAGATATAGCTAAGCGTATTGTTGTTTTTAGTCCTCAAGCGTGGGACCAGCCATGAGAACCTTTTCTTCAACTTTATCTTCGTACTGGGAAAAATTCTTAACAAAAAGCGAAGCTAGCTTTCGGGCGCTCTCGTCAAAGTTGTCTTTATTGCTCCAAGTGTTTCTCTGGATCAGTAGGTCTGTCGGTACTCCTGGACATTCTGTTACCGCATTTAATCCGAATACTCGGTCACGAGATGTTTTAGTCTGGGTGAGTGCACCTTCGTGAATAGCGTCGATGATAGCGCGCGTATAAGCGAGGTTAATGCGGGAACCCACACCATATGGGCCGCCTGTCCATCCTGTGTTGACCAGCCAAACAGAAGACTTGTGTTTCAAAATACGTGCGGCCAGTAGGTCAGAGTACTTACCTGGATGCCATACGAGAAACGGTCCGCTAAAACATGGTGAGAATGTCGCCTTCGGTTCAGTTACGCCGACTTCGGTTCCGGCGACTTTGGCAGTATATCCACTAATGAAATGGTATTCGGCTTGTGGAAGAGTGAGTTTACTAACAGGAGGCAGGACGCCGAAGGCGTCACAGGTTAAGAAGATAACGTGACTAGGATGACTGGCAATGCAGGGGATCTTGGCATTGTCTATGAATTCAATCGGATATGAAGCTCGAGTGTTTTCCGTGATACTTGCGTTAGAAAAATCTACACTGTGATCGACATCATTGTAGATAACATTTTCAAGAATAGTGCCGAACTTGATTGCTGCAAAGATTTTTGGTTCAGCCTCGCGTGTTAGGTTAATGGTCTTCGCATAGCAACCACCTTCGATGTTGAAGATTCCTGAATCAGTCCAACAGTGTTCGTCGTCACCGACAAGTAGACGTTTCGGATCTGCGGACAGGGTGGTTTTTCCTGTTCCAGAAAGACCAAAAAGTATGGATGATTGATTAGTCTTTTGGTTTTGGGTAGCCGAGCAGTGCATGGAGAGTACACCGGATTTCGGCATAAGATAATGCATCAACGAAAAGACTGCCTTTTTCATTTCACCTGCGTACTGTGTACCCAAAATAACGATTTCTCGACTCTCGAGGTTGAGGTCAATCCTTGTTCTAGATGTGATTTCAGGTGAGGGACAGTTTGCAGGAAATGTTCCAGCAATGAAAATTATGCAATCAGGTCTTACATAAGAAGAAAGTTCTTCTGGATCTGGCCTGATCAACATGTTGTGCATGAACAACGCGTGGTAGGGAAGGGCGCAGATGGTGCGAACTTTGATGCGATGCTCAGTATCCCACCCTGCGAAACCGTCTATACAATAAAGTTTGTCGAGTGTGTTCAGAGAATCGATGGCCTGCTTACGGTTGAGCAGGAAAGACTCCTCTTCAACCGGAATGTTTGACGTTCCCCACCAGACATTATTTTCTGACGCCTCACTCTTCACTACACGTTTGTCTTTTGGAGATCGGCCAGTTTTTTCTCCAGAATAGGCTATTAACGAGCCAGTATTTGAGATGGCGATGTCTGGACCGTGTTTAACGGCTTCTTCGTAGAGCGTTTCTGGTGAGGGATTTAGAAGGATGTTTTCTGCAGTGAGTCCGTAATGAGTTAAGTCGACCGTGTGCATGAGCTCTCCGAACGTAACCGAGAAACACAGATCATATCAGCTTTCTTGTCCTTGAGGCCGGTAGATCTTCACGGTTCTTGAGATATTTTGGTGCTGTAAAACGCCGTTGTGCCCAATTAAGTCAATCTTTGCGTGCGGTGACTATGGGTCTATGTGTATATAGGTGTCTTCACGTGTTGAGTTGTCGACCAGTAGGCCTATTACTTGTTGGAAATCATCTCTTTCTTCGTCCATTATTGAATGGCCTCAACTTTTTATCATAAGTTCTGTTAACTCGGCTCATCTCTTGTGATAATGACAGTGTTATGAGAATTGCGACCATTCTGTTTGGAGTTTTCTGTTTCGGTGGAATTTCGCCTGAGGTTAATGCGGAACAATCGGCTCGGGAGATTATTGAGAGAGTTGATCGTATCTTCAGAGGTGATTCAAGTCGAGGGGTGGCCACAATGGAAGTGGTTACTGAAAATTGGGAACGTCGGATAACGGTTGAACTATGGTCTCTAGGTAAGGACCATTCTCTGGTACGTGTTCTTGAGCCAGCGAAAGAGGCTGGAACAGCCACGCTTATGGTTGAAACGAATATATGGAATTATCTTCCCAAGGTTGACCGTACCATCAAAGTCCCAGTATCGATGATGTCTGGATCTTGGATGGGTTCACATTTGAACAACGATGATCTGGTCAAGTTTAGTCAACTCGTTGAGGACTATGATATCGAGACAGTGTTTGATGGTGAACGCGATAGTGTCACTGTGTGGGAGTTTCGACTCATACCAAAAATTGATGTGGCTGTTGTCTGGGGACATATCGACTATCGAGTGCGACAAGAGGATGACATGCCACTGTGGGCGAGGTACTACGATGAGGATGGTGAGCTCGTCCGAACAATGATTTTTCGTGATTTTTATAATCTTGGTGGCCGAGTTCTTCCACGAATTACTGAGATATTCCAGGAGGACAAACCTGGCGAGCGTACGACATTCCATTATCGTGAGCTCGAGTTTGACATTGATATCGATCGTTCCTTCTTTTCGATTCAAACCCTTAAGAGAAAGAACTAATGCTGACCTCAGCTAGTGGTTTTTAGTTCAAATGCATGTGGGTACGTACTTTCGTATCGGGTGTCTGAATCTTAATCGCCACCGAAAGAGAACTGTTTTTACTGCACTCGGGCTCGGTGTTGGTTATTTTGCGGCTGTTTTTATCTCAGGTTGGATGAATGGAATTCAGGCGGAACTGATTGAGAATGCAACGAGTCTTGTTGGTGGACAAATTGAAATTCATTCGAGTTCGTACCGACCTGAGCGTAGTTTGTACGAGACGATTGGTGATCGTTCCGGAATCAATATCGAAGATCTGTTGAGTCAGGTTGCTTCTGATCCTGCTGTAATTGTTGCTGCACACCGTGTGTACGTTGGTGGTCTTATCGGCTCAGGAGAGTCAACTTCAGCCGGGATGCTGATGGGTATCCAACCAGATCTCGAAATTACTCTAAGTCGTTTTCTCGATAAGTTAGTTGAAGGTCGTCTGCCTAAGTCAGGTCAAAACGAGATTCTAATTGGAATCGAGATGGCAAGACAGCTTGATGTCTTAATTGGGAACGAATTAGTTGTGGTTGCACCTGGAGCTGATGGTTCTATGGGGAATGATCTTTTTAAAGTGATTGGTTTTTTCAAAACAGGCCTGTCTGAGTTTGATGTGGGGGTCGGCGTAATGCACTTAGAAGACCTTCAGCTGCTGGCCTCGCTCGGTCGCAACAGAATTCATGAGATTGCTGTTTCTACACTGTCTCCTTCGCTGGCCTCTGAGACCGCTGAACGCCTAAGAGACACTTTGGCCTCTACCGAGAGCGAGATTTCGGTGGCATCGTGGACAGAGTTACGTCCAGAAATAGTGGAGTATGTGGCATTAATGAGTTCAGTGCACCTCATTGTTTTTTCGATCGTGTTCTTTATTGCCATCTTCGGAGTTGCGAACACAATGCTAATGGCGACATTCGAACGCCGACGTGAATTTGCTGTGATGCTAGCACTTGGCACGAACCCTTGGAAAGTTGTACTAATCGTGGTGTGTGAAGCTGTAGCCATCGGGGTACTTAGTTTATTACTTGGTACCATAGTGACTTTACCGCTCATGGAATGGTGGCAGAATACTCCGCTTGACCTAAGTTGGTTTTATGGTGACTTAAATTTCTTGGGAACTCTTATAAAGCCAAGGATCCGCGTGGAGTATGACCTGGGTATTTTGTTGCAGGCCGCTGCTATGTTATTGGCCACGGCTGTTGTGGCTTCGATTTATCCTGCGGTGAAAGCAGCCAGAGTTCCGCCTGCCGACACACTGTCTGGGTTGTGATGAGAAAGTTAAGACTTATTGTCGGACTGGCACTTTTAAATCTTCGACGTTATTTAAGGCGAACTCTGCTTACAGCATCGGCGTTAATTGTCGGTGGGGCTTTACTAATTACTTCGTTATCACTTGGAGATGGAAGCCACGAAAAATGGATCGATTCAGGAGTACGTATAGGCACGGGCCATATAACCATTGAGAACCCAGAGTTTAGGACCCGTCGGGTACTTGATAATCGATTGCCGCATGAAATACGAAGTTTAGTGCAAGCCGCGTTCTCTATGCGTACCATCTCTGAGCATATTTCTTCTGTCTCGGTCAGGTTGATTGTAAAAGGTTTAATCAGTTCTGCGGCTGGCGCGCGTCCCACACAGATTGTTGGTGTTGATCCAACGGACGAAGCTGAATTTAGTGCTTTGGATGAACAAGTTGTCGAAGGGCGTTATCTTGTTCCAGATGACCGTTCCGTAGCTTATATCGGTGTTGGATTAGCTGAGAGTCTCAATTTGCGTTTGGGATCAAAGTTTGTAGCGACCACACAAGATACGAATGGGGAGATTGTAGGACAACTTTTACGCGTGATAGGGATTTTTCGAAGTGGCGTCACTGAAATTGATAGGACCCTGATACACATTCCAATTCTTGCCGCCGATGAGTGGCTCGAATTGAGCGGAGATGTGACAAGTATCTCCATTTTGGTGAAGAACAGTGATGTTGTTCCCGTGCTCGTGGATCGTTTAAACCGAGGACTTTCTGAGCCTATTTCAGATGAGATTATCACTATCATGGAATGGCGCGAAGCTATGCCAGAACTTAATGATGCAATTGAACTTGATGATTTCGGTAACTACGTGATTCATGGAATCCTCTTCGTTATCATCGGATTTGGTATCGTAAATACTGTTTTAATGTCGGTGCTACATCGGCGGAGAGAATTTGGTGTACTTCAAGCTATTGGATTGACACCAGGCCAGACGGGAATTTTGGTTTTGATCGAGGGATTAATTTTAACGATTACCAGTGGAACCGTCGGTGTTGTCTTAGGTGTGTTAGTGACGGGGTATGTCTGGGGCGATGGTCTTGATTTGTCTGGTTTCGTAAGTAATGAGTTTTCTTTCTCAGGATTTGTCGTTGATCCTGTTATTTTTCCTCTATTTCGTCAGATTCGTCTTATACAAGCATTTGTGTTTATTCTAATCGTTGGAGGGATGGCTTCGATCTATCCTGCCTTTCGTGCTTCAAAGCTTGATGTTGCCGAAGCTATGAAGTTTGAGCGTTAATGATGATATCGACAGTATTAGCCGTTCAGGCTGAATCGGTCTGCAAAGTTTTTTGCCAAGAGGCGGAGGATGTATGTGCCGTTCGAGATGTCAGCCTTGACATAGAACGAGGTGAATTCACGGCGATTGCTGGACCATCGGGTTCTGGGAAAACCACATTGCTCAACCTAATCGGGGGATTGACTAGACCTACAAGCGGCCGAATTTCAATTTCCGGTCAAGATATCATTGCAATGTCCAATCAAGAGTTAGCGAAGCTCAGATTATATGAAGTTGGGTTTGTATTCCAAGCCTACAACCTTTTGCCGGTTCTCAGTGCGTTTGAAAATGCTGAATTTCAAATGTTACTTCAGGGAATCACTAAGTCTGAACGCTATGAACGAGTAACAGCACTGTTTGAGCGAACAGGGATGGCAGGACTTGAGGATCGAAAACCTGGGAAGCTTTCCGGTGGTCAACAACAGCGTGTGGCAGTAATTCGAGCTGTAGCCGGACGTCCGGCACTTGTCCTCGCCGATGAGCCAACTGCCAACCTAGACTCTTCCGCTAGCGAATCTTTGCTCAACATGATGTACGAATTGAATCGAGAACTCAACGTTACGTTTGTGTTCGCTACTCACGACTCACGTGTCATGCAACGAGCACGTAGGCTTATCACGATGGTAGACGGTGTTATCGATTCCGACGAGAGGTGTCGGTGAGGCACTTCGTATTTATTGCGATTGTGTTCACGCCATTCTTTTCTGGTTCTGTTGTGGCCCAGACTGAATTTTCTGGTTATCTACAGAATGTACCTGTTTGGGTGGATTCCACACCACGAACTTCAAGCGATATTAGAAATTTCAATCGGTTGCGTGTAACTTCGGATGCTGTTTTTGGCCAGTTTTCGATCGGTACAGCGTATGAACAAATGGCGACCCTTCGCTTACAACAATTCTCGGCCGGGTTTGGAGTTGGGAAGACGTCAGAAGCTGGTGAGTGGCTCAAGTTACAGTGGACGGCTATGGAAAGAAAGCATCTGCTCTGGCAACATCGGTTTGATCGTCTTCAGGTTGGATGGTCTCCTTCAGGGATATTTAATGTAACGGCAGGACGTCAGGCGGTTTCCTGGGGGACAACGCTTTTTCTAACGCCTGCTGATCCGTTTGTTCCTTTTCATCCGGCCGATCCATTCCGTGAATTTCGAGGTGGTGTTGATGCCGCACGCGTTAGAATTTACCCTGGCCCGCTTAGCGAGATTGATATCGTGGCACGTCCTACGAAAACTTTAGCAGGAGAGGAGGAGTTAACCTTACTGGCTCGTGGGCTTACTACGTGGAAAAACCTTGAGCTTTCTGGCTGGGGAGGGACTCTTTATGGGGATCGCGCCGTGGCTGTTGGGGTTACCGGCGCACTGGGAACTCTGGCGGTTCGTAGTGAAGCTGTTGTTCGTTCAAGACAGGATGGCGTCGTCTTTCGAGGCACTGTCGGTTTTGATCACTTTCGGCAACTCAAGGGACGTGATTTTCAGGTCAGTATTGAGTACCAACGTGATGGGCTTGGAGTCACCGATCCTCTGGACTATCAAAACGTTTTAGTCTCAGACACTTTCCGCCGCGGTGAACATCAGGTGCTGGGACGAGATGAGACTGTTGTTACGACCAGCTATCAACTTAATCCTTTATGGAGTCTCTCCGGATTGTGGCTATGGAATCTTAATGACCGTAGCGCGCTTGTTTCTCCGAATATCTCTTACGCCGCAGGTGATGAGGTCACAATTTCTGGAGGTGTCTTTTTAGGAATTGGTGATGGTCAAGATTTGAAGAGTCATGCGTTTTTGTCTGAGTACGGATCAACGGCAGCGACTGCGTTCTTGTCTCTACAGTGGTTTTTTCAGTCAGCGCCGTAGCTACCTTCAGTTAGTACAGGGTGTTCACAAGGGTGATTTTTTTGATCATGCCTTCCTTGGTTTTGTTGATTTGAGTTGTAGGTATACTGTCTATTCGCAGAGGATTACATGGCGCATAGAATGCAAAACATGTGTTTGTGAAAGTAAGAGTGTTGGTAATTTGTGAACGGAGATGGCTGTGGAAATTCAAAGATTGAAAAAGTCACTTTCTGAGTGGAAGTCATTGCTTGCTCTTGATGCTTATAAGGTATTGTTTGAAGAGAGAACTGAGCGTCCGCATTCTAGCCCGCTTAATGATGAGAAGCGTAAGGGGACTTATATTTGCACCGCTTGCTATCTTCCTCTTTTTGAATCAACTGCTAAGTACGAAAGCGGTACTGGTTGGCCAAGTTTCTATGAGTCAATTCCTGATCATCTTGGGACAAAGATGGATTATTGGCTGATACTTCCGAGGACTGAGTATCATTGTATTAGGTGTGGTGGACATCAAGGCCACGTGTTTAATGATGGACCTCGACCGACTGGAAAACGTTGGTGTAACAATGGAGTCGCCCTTAGATTTGTATCGAATGAAGAAGAATTGCCGCCTCTTCGTCACTGAAAGTCGAGTAGAGATGTTGTATGCACAGCAGTGACGGTCTTCATCGTCCATTACATTTACGTAACGAGGATGTACAAGGGGATTTTTTGACTTGGTCGCCCCTCCAATTACGTCACGCCTGCCGGAATCGAGAATGGATGTTCGGTACTGCAGGCATGGCACCTGGATTCGTTCAGACTAATTTCGTTGCTCTTCCACGTGCTCTTGCTTTCGAGTTTATTGGTTTTTGTATTAGGAATCCTCGTCCGTGCCCAGTCCTTGACGTTACGCAACCAGGAAACTACGAACCTTGTGCGACTGCACCTGGAGCCGATCTTCGTAGGGATCTCCCCGCTTATGTAATATATCGAAACGGTGAAGTAGTAGAACGAGTTGAGGACATTCGTAAGTACTGGAAAGACGATTTTGTCGGTGTGCTGTTGGGATGTTCCTTCACGTTCGAAAGGGCACTTCAGGAAGCGGGACTTCCAGTCCGTCACATTGATGATCAACGAACTGTGCCGATGTACAGGACAGTTGTTAAGTGTGAGCCTTTTGGGGTTTTCTCAGCCAATCTTGTTGTATCGATGCGTCCGATGACACGTGAACAGGCTCGCCTCGCCTATATGATTACGTCGGGTTATCACTTGGCTCATGGTGCTCCAGTCTCAATCGGAAATCCTGAGTCCTTGGGTATTGAATGTCTTGATAAACCGGATTTTGGAGATCCACCAAGACTAGCGCCAGGAGAGATCCCAGTGTTTTGGGCGTGTGGTGTAACTTCTCAGGAAGCGATTCGATCGGCGAAGCCAGACATTGCGATTGCCCATGCACCAGGTCATATGTTCGTCACCGATCTTCCTTCCGCATCTTAATGGAGCTTTTCTTGGAAATTCCAAGAAAAATGCTGAACGCCCACCGCCCTAATCCATTATTAAGCTTGGTATCCATAGAACGAGTTCAGGGAACACTATGGTTAACACCAATACGATGACGTTCGCCAAAAGAAATGGAGCAGCAGAAAGGAAAATTGTTCCGATTCGAAGTCCTGATACTACAGAACAAACGTTGAGGCAGTTCCCTACGGGTGGTGTACATGCTCCGACCGCTAATCCCGATACCAACACTACGCCAAATAAAACCTCAGAAATTCCACTTTGGACGACTACAGGTAAAAAAACTGGTGTTAGTAAAAGAATGGCTGGGCTGACATCGATGAACGTGCCGATCACGAGTATAATGCCCGCGATTACTAACATTAAAAGGATGGGAGGCAAATTAAGACTGGTAACGAAAATGGCGATCTCATCAGGCACGTGTTCCAGGGCTAGTACCCATATAAAAACCTGAGACAATGCGATAATCGTCATGATTTTAGCGCTCATCAAAATCGATGAACGAAGCGCGTAGTATAGTTTCGAGAGTTTTAGCCGTCGTGTTATCAGGAATCCGATGCCTAAGGAGTAGAATACGCCTAAGCCGGCTGATTCGGTGGCTGTCGCAATGCCGAACACAACAGCTCCGACCACAAAGGCTGGCATGACTAAAATCCAAAATGCTCGTTTTCCTTCGATGAGTGCTCGTCGTAGTGAAAAGTGAGAGTCCTCTCGTGGATATCCCCGTTGATACGACAGACCAAGCGTTAATGCTAGTTGCAAAATGGCCACTAATACGCCTGGGATTAGTCCGCCGAGGAAGAGACGTCCGACAGACTGCTGTGCCGCTACAGCATAAATAATCATTGGAATGCTTGGTGGGATAATCATTCCCATTGTTGAGGATGCCACGGTAATCCCAGCAGCTACGGCTTTCGGATAGCCTCTTCGTTCCATTTCCGGGATAAGTATCGAGCCGAGTGATGCTGTGTCTGATGCCGATGAACCAGAGATTCCACCGAAAAGCATGCTGGCTGAGACGTTGACCAATCCAGCTCCGCCTCTTAGACGACCTACAAAAACTAGACTAAAGTCAACTAAGCGTGATGTGACACCACTCGCATTCATCACCTGTCCCATTAGAATGTAAAGAGGTAGAGCGATGAGTGCGTACGAATCCATTCCTGAAAAGAATCGTTGCGGTAGTGCAACCGTAAAATCCGGTGAAACAACTAAGAAATAGAAAAGGGATGATAGGCCGAGTGCGTACGCCACAGGAATTCCTAAAAGAATCAGCACGAAAAGAATGATTAGTAGGAGAGCCATGATGAGGTGGGGGAGAGACCAATAGGCTGATAGTTTTTAGCCATTTTGATCAGCTGATTTGTATGAGATTTCCTTTTTTTTCGTTGAGATAAAGAAGAGCCTTGTCAGGCAGTAAACCACTGCGAGTCCACAGCCAAATGGAACACTGAATTGTGCGACAGAACGAGGTAAGCCTGTGCTTGGCATAATGAAATTTCCTGTCGTTTCAATCCATTGAAGTCCTTCCCATGCTAAGACGAAGTTCATTAAGGCGACAAGAATGAGGCTGATACTGTCGACAAATCTTCGGTAATGAAACGAAAATCGATCGACGATAAATGTTACAGCGATGTGTTCGTTTCTTCCGATCGCTACAGCGGCGCCAATCGATGTGGTGTACACGAACAGCACGGTGATAAGTTCGTTGGCTCCAGTGATAGACGAATTAAAGACATAGCGAAGCACAACTAGAAGAATCACGAGAGCGAAAATTGCTACAAAGCAAGCCGACACCATAAATTCAAGAATATGAGTCACGAAAGATTCGACTGTATTAGCTGTGGTTTTTGATGGCGATTTTGAGGCTTTAGTCATTTTTACCTCGAGAAATTCTCTGTGCGCGCTCTAGCTGTTCCTGCGTGAAATCGCCCTTGTCAAGAAAGTACTGATATACAGGTTTCACTGCTTCTCGAAACGGTTCGAGTTCTTTGCCGGTTACGTAGTTAACTTCGAGGTGATCGGACAGTTTTTTTATGAAGTCAAGTTCAGATTCCCTATGGAGGCGGTCGCTAAGTATCATCGTTTCACGAGATACTTCATTAAAAATCTGTTGTAGATCGACAGGAAGTTTTTTGTACCAATCGAGGTTGACGAATAGTGGATCTGGCCCTGTTGCGTAATTGGTAATCGTGAGGTACGTGTTGACCTCGTAGATTTTAAAATCCCAGATGTTTGCTGGTGGAGTATCTTGTCCATCTACTACGCCTGTCTGAAGTGCTTGGTATACGTCGATATAATTCATTTCTTGTGGATTTGAGCCGAAGGCCATGGCTGTTTGCACGAAAACTTCCTGCATGGGCACCCGCATTTTTAGGCCCAAAAGATCTGTTGGATGGGTAATAGGTTTCACGCTGTTCGTGTGTGCACGAAAACCGAGAGCGATACCTGTTACGGGAATATGGAAGCCATTTGCTTTGGCGCTTTCATTGATTTCTTCCATGAGGGGACTATTGACGAGTCTCAGTGCTTGTTCCCAGTCATCTACCAAAAACGGCAGGGTGATCAAGTTAAATGCGGGACTCGCGTCAGAGTAGAAACCACCTCGTGTGCCCTGGATCGCTCCTGTGGCCACAAGATCCATTAGCTCTCGTTCGTTTCCAAGGATGCCACCAAAATAATTCTCGACTAATAATTTTCCTTTGCTTCTTTTCTCGAGCTGATGTTCAAAAAAACGCATCGATTCACTACGGATAGTTCCATTAGCCTGTTCGTGGGCATATCGAAAGGTATGTGTCGATGGGATTTCGAGGGATGTGTTTTTACACGAAGTGATACTAAGGATGCAAAGGTTAATACAAATAAATTTTCGATTCGTGAAGTTTTTGATCTTACGCATACTAAAAGGACAGTGGTTTCAGCGCGTATGAGTCTTTATGTTCTAGCTAGTTGAGGTCGAGTTTAGCATACGAGTTCCCCGAAAAAATTTGGTTTTATGCTGAGTTTATTCCTGTTCCGTAAAAACCTTTATTTTTCTGTTGAAAAATAAGAAAGCATTTAAGGTCTCAATTTCAACAAGAACAATGTACTCTAAGGCAACAATCTACGCATGCTGAGTTCTTGTAACCCCCAGCTTCTTCTGTCGCCGTATCAATGAGCCAACGATTAGTAGGTTAGTAAGATTAAATATTAAGCTGACAATAAATGCATCATGGTACGACCCGGATAAATCATAAACAAATCCTCCCATCCAACCACCAATAGCCATGCCGAGGGCACCAAAAAAGTAAACGATTGCAATGCAGCGCCCGGTTGATCTTGGAGGGAAGTGTTCGCTAATGATTAGTGCGTAACTCGGAATAGTTCCACCAAAGGCCATGCCAAAAAACACAGAAACTATGTAGAGACCGATAAGACTATCAACACTAAGGTAAAGGCTTAGTGTGATCGCTTGACTGGTCGAACTCATCAGTAGCATACGAAGTCCACCGATTTTGTCGCCCACTACACCCCAAGCAATTCGGCCGACGCAACCGAACCCAAGTAGGACGGTTAATACTGCAGCGGCCGTTGAGAGTTGATAGCCGAGGTCAGTAGTGTGGGAGACGATGTGGACAATCGGTGTGGCCATTCCTATACAACAACCAAGGATCGCCAGAGCAAGTAAGACTAAAGCGAGCTTTTCTTTAAGCCCGAAAACATGTGCGCTTGATGTATGTTCATCGCGCGCGTCTGCATCGCTGGCCGTTGGTGCTTTTGGTCGAAGCAAGAAGCTGAGAGGGACCATAACGACAAGGGCGAATAGTGCATAGAGTTGGTATGCTTTCTGCCAACTTGTTCTTTCGATCAGGAGACGAAAAATTTCTGGCCATACAATGCCGGCGAGGCTCTGCGAACTCGTGACAACGGCAATTGCTAATCCACGACGACGGTCGAACCAGCGGGCCACGTTTGCAAGTAGAGGAGAGAATAGCGTGGCGTTTCCGAGTAGACCGATAAAAACTCCATGGGCCAATAAGAAGATTAGGCGATCGGTTGTGACGCTGGCGATTGAAGCACCGATGACGATCATTGCTATACTGATAAGTGAGGGAAGAGCGACACCAACTCGTTCTGTCCATCGGATGATATAGATGCCGCCAACTCCCATACCGAGCATTGTTACGGAGTATGCGACTGATGGTACCCACCGTACTCCACCGAAGTCTTGAGCGATAAGCTTCAAGCCAACTATTACGATGAAATAACCACCAGCCCCTATTGCCATTAGCAGTAGTGAGGCTAAGGCCACTATCCAGCCGTAAGGTTGTTCGATGCTTTTTTTTATTGGAGTCACTGTTTGTGTAGTGGTTGTTTATTCCACTGACGCTTGTACGAGGGAGAGGTTTCTGATGGTTTCAATAAACTGGTTTAGATACTAGTTCTTAAGTGCTCGATGCATTGCAGTAACTACAGATTCAATATCCTGACGGTCGATGGACGCGTCTGTGACCATTCGTATTCCTACGGGACCTCTCCAGCCAGAAAGCACCGAGCACCGTACACCGTGTTTCTCAAGTCTCGCTACATATTCTTCATGTGGGATACAGTCTGTCTGGAATAGCAGGATGTTAGTTTGCACTGTATTGAGGTCGATATTGAGTCCCTTCATATTAGCGATAGCTTCTCCGAGGTTTCTAGCGTTGATGTGATCCTCTTCGATTCTTTCAAGCCCGTGTTCGAGAGCCCAGAGGCAACCGGCTGCTAGGAATCCAGACATGGGGAGGTTGCCTCCTAGCATGGTCCGATATCTTCGTGCACGCTCAATAAAATCGATTGATCCGCAAAGGACACTTCCCGTATATACCCCAAGAGACTTCATGAATCCGAAACTAATTGCATCGAGATCTTTCGCTAGTTCGGCGAAGCTAATTCCAAGATGTATGACGGCGTTGGCAAATCTAGCTCCGTCACACCAAACTGGCACTCCATACTGGTTGGCGATCTCGGCGATCTGTCGTTGATCTTCGGCTGTAAGTACTGTTCCTCCGCAACGCAGTTGGGTGTTCTCTAGGCAGATGAGTTTGGTTGGAGGTAATCGATGAGGTGGGCTGTCAGGCTGGATGGCCATCTCTAGGTCTTTTGGATTCATCATGCCATGTGTGTCGAGCGGTAACGAATGGATCATGGCTCCGGCTAATGCTGAAGCTCCCCCACATTCTGATGCGACAACGTGACAGTTCTCTCCAACGATGACACCGTCGCCTCTCCCGCAGTAGCTCATGATCGGTATCAGGTCTGCCATAACGCCAGTTGGGATAAAGAGTGCAGATTCCTTTCCCATTAGTTCGGCCACCGTTTCTTCGAGTTTCGGTGTAATAGAATCGTCGCCGTTTGAATCCATAGATGCGTTGAACATTGCCCGTTTCATTTCAATCGGGGGCTCAGTATTAGCATCTGTTCGTAGATCGAGGACTTTTGTCATACGTATTTCTCGATTTTTTAACCTACGGTACTACTTTCGGCGCTGTTTTTTGGGCTGAGAAGCAAAGTACCATATTCGTCAACTTTAATTTTGTGGGAAGGGTGGATCACAGTCGTTGAGTCCATCTCTACCACGATCGCTGGTCCTTCAACGGTCTGTTCTACTGATAACCGATAACGATCGTAAACTGGACAATCAACGTATCCTTGATGCTCAGCGAAATACACAGGGCGTTTTTCGATTAATGCTGAGTCAAGATCCCCGTTCACTAGCTTTAGTTTACGGAATTTCGGTTTGGCTATCTGGCCGATGGCAGTTAATTTGAGGTTGACGAATTCAACTGGTTCAGCTGGTGCGCTAAAGCCGTAGGCTCGGTCGTGCTCTTGATGAAATTCCTTTAGAATCCGTTTGAGTTCGTTTGAATTGAAATTGTTGCTTGAGAGTGGAATGGTTAATTCGAAACTCTGACCCACATAGCGCATTTCCACCTGCCATAAAAAATTCATGGCTTCTGTGGATACACCTTCTCTGTCGAGTGTAGTCCGGGCTTTGTGTTCTAGTGCTTGGTAATTTTGTTTAACGACGCTGACATCAAGTTTTTCTGTTCTTGTGATCATGGTTATTGAATAGTCATGTTTCAGATCCGTGACGAGTAAGCCGAGCGATGAGGTTGTTCCTGGGCTCATAGGAATCATTGTGAGTGGCATTTTGATCTCTTGAGCGAGCCGATTGGCGTGTACAGGTCCCGCTCCACCGAATGCGATCAAAACAAACTCTCGAGGGTCGTAACCTCGTTGAACTGAAATCAACCGAAGGGCGTTGACCATGGCTGCGTTTGCAATCTCAATAATGCCATAGGCTGCTTCCACGGGATCCATACCTAGTGGGTCGGCGCATTTTTCCTTAATCACTTTCTGAGCCGCTTTAATGTCGAGTTTCATCTCACCGCCAAGGAAGGAATTCGGACTGAGTCGTCCTAGAACCAGATTGGCGTCTGTGAGGGTTGGGGCGTTACCCCCCTGGTTGTAACAGGCTGGACCTGGATCGGCACCTGCACTCTGTGGTCCTACACGCAAGATTCCACCAGAATCGACCCATGCAATTGAGCCACCACCTGCTCCGATCTCTACTAGATCAATTACGGGGGTTCGAATTGGATATCCACCACCCCTTTGTGCCCCGACTCCGGCTTTGGCCGCTGTTCCCACCTCATAATCTTTAGTTACTTGTGGAGACCCATTTCGAATTAATCCGACCTTAGCTGTCGTTCCACCCATATCAAAAGAGATATTGTTCTTGTAGCCCAAGTGATTACCTAAGTACGAAGCTGAAATTACACCCGCCGCTGGCCCAGACTCCACCATGAATACCGGTTTCTTTCTGGCCTCGTTAAAAGTGAAAACACCTCCACTACTTTGCATGAGGAGTAGTTCGGCTACCATGCCATCCGATCTGAGACGCTGTTCGATCTGCTTAAGATAATGCGAAACGATAGGTCTAATACTAGCGTTGATAACAGTGGTACTAGCTCGAAGATATTCTCGAAATTCAGGTGCAACTTCTGCGGAGAGAGAAATAATTATTCCAGGAATAATGTCTTCTATGATCTTGGCCACACGTTGTTCATGATTAGCATTGGCGTGAGCATGCAGGAGGCAAATAGCAACTGATTCCACCTCTTCTCTGAGTAAGTGTTCCGCTATTTTTTCGACTGCGGTTTCATTCAGTGGAGTTAAGATTTTCCCCTTAGCATCGAGTCGTTCTGGAACGCCGAAGCATAGATAGCGTGGTACCAATGGTTGGGGCTTTTCGAATTGAAGATCGTAAAGACTGGGACGAATCTGACGGGCAATTTCCAACATGTCTCGGAACCCCTCTGTTGTTACGAAGCCAGTTTTTGCGACCTTACGTTCGATGATGGCATTAGTAGCCACGGTTGTACCGTGGACGAGATATGACACTGCGGCGGGAGAGATGTCGTTGTCTCGTAAGATGCGTTGTGTGGCAGCCAGAAATCCACGTGAAGGATCTTTCGGCGTTGATGGAACTTTACCTATGCGGATTTCACCGGTTATTTCATTGATGAGGGTGGCATCGGTGAAGGTCCCACCTATGTCTATGCCAAGTCTGTAGGACATAATCAAGTTCATCTCTCAGAGCGAAGTTTCATGGTTTCTGTTTTATTCACTGTCCAGGTAGTGGTATCGATAGCTACGCGATAAATATTCTTAGCTCTTTCTAGACTGATTTTGCCTTCACGAACATCATTAAGTACTGCCTTGGGATTACGGTCTTCGAGTGGACCATACCCACCGCCCCCGCAAGTGCGGTAGCTAACCACGTCACCGGGTTTAAGTTCGACAGTTGTTTTTGAGCTTAGTTCAACGGCTTCTTTCTCTGGATTCAAAATGTAACTAGCTTTTTGTCCCGGTTGTCCTCCGAAGAGTCCCCAAGGTCCCCAGCGATCACGGTCTGCCAAAATGGAAAAGGAAACCTCATGGTCTGGAAACAGATAATCTCGCCGCATGCCTAGGCCGCCACGCTGTTTTCCTGCGCCTTCAGATTCTTCGACTAATTCATAGCGGTTGATCCGGAAAGGGTAGTTAATTTCTATTTCTTCTATAGGAGCATTTTCTGTGTTTTGGCCGTGTGCCTGAACTGCATCTGGACCGTCACGGTTGATGCGTCCTCCGTAGCCACCCCCGATAGCTTCATAGAAGGCATAGAGATCACCAGTAAGAGGATTAGTTCCACCAAATCCCACTTGACACATCATCGCCTTAGTACCGGCTGGGACTTGATCAGGAATAGCTTCAGAGAGGGCTTTCAGAATTACATCGGTCAATCGAGTCTGAGTTTCCCATCCCCCAACGACTGGGGCTGGGGGGGTGCAATGAACGACTGTGCCTGCTGGAGCAATTAAATGTACTGAGCGATAGAATCCTTCGTTCACTGGCACGTCCTGATCAATTAGACATTTGAGGATGTAAGCGCAGGCAGAAAAAGTCATCGCGTAAGTGGAATTTACTGGAGCACGGCGTTGTGTGTCAGAGCCGGAGAAATCGAAGAGAACTCCGTTGTCATCGATGACTACTTTTGCTACCAAGCGTACTGATTTGTCAGTGAAGCCATCGTTATCCACATGACCTTCAGCGGTAAAAGTACCTTTCGGTAATTTAGCCACTTCAGAGATTGTCCGGCGCTCGGTGTAGGCAATAAGTTCTGACATGTAGACACTAAGGGTCTCGCTTCCAAGCTGGTCCATTAATGCACCTAGTCGACGTACGCCGGTGTTGTTAGCCGCTACTTGCGCCCGAAAGTCTCCTGCCGTTTCGTGGTTGGAACGAATTTGTGCCAGGATCAAGCGGAAGATGTCAGGAATAAGTTTTCCGTCTTGCACCAACTTAACAGGGGGAATAATAATGCCCTCTTGGTAGACTTCTCGGCTGGCACTTATGCTAGCTGGTGCACCTCCTCCAATGTCCACGTGATGGACCAAACTAGCCACGTAGCCGAATAACTCGTCCCGATGGTACACGGGTGAGATGAGAGTAATGTCGTTGAGATGGACTCCACCTAAATAGGGATCGTTAGCTAAGATGGCTTCACCTGGTTTCAGATTTTCCGGTCCGTATTCCTGAACCACTCGCGGCACCAGGACCACTAGGGAGCCTAGATGTACCGGTTGGCCGAAAGCCTGCGCGATTGCTTGTAGTTTTCGATTAAAGAAAGCGCAAGAAAAATCTGCTCGGGTTTTGATGTTTGTTGAGTACGCACTTCGCCGAAGGGTAATTGCCATTTCTTCTGTTACTTCGACGAGTGCGTTTCGAATCACTTCGAACTTGATAGGATCGATTTCGTTACGCTTTGGCATTTAGAGGAGATCTCCTCAAAATTCTTATCAGTGGTGCGGACGAGGAAGTTCAGTGAACATTCCCGTGATCAAAATTGCGGCGGCTGCCAGAGTAAGTTCCATGACAATGATTTTGTGCCGTGGTTCGGCTGTAATGTTTTCGACTTGTTGGAAATAACGCCAGTTCGTGTAGCCACAAGCAGCAATGCAGAGGAAAATCAAAACTTTTAGAACTAGTGTTCGTCCATAAGGTGTCATCCAGAGGTTCGAGATATTCCCGAGATGGAGCGTTGTTGACACAATGCCGCTTGCCACTAGAACACCCGCTCCTGTCATGGCCACAGCGCTGAATTTCCGTAAAAGTATTGCTTGTAGATCTTTCGATTCGGCGGTTTTATTTTTGTTCTGAACTGAGGAGGCAACCATCAGCACAAACAAAGTGCCAAGCCATGTGCCGGCAGACAGGATATGCACAGTATGAAGTAGTTCAGTACTAGTGTTGCCCGAGGCATGTCCGAGGAGTGGTAATGTAACGGCTAAAACTAACACAGCTAAGCTCGACGCTACCCACCCCGAAGTTTCGTATCGGCGTGTCCAGAGAAAAGTGCAGAGAAACGTAACTGCCGCGAAGCACTGTAGTTTCCAGCCTTCGCTCCATCGACTCTTTACTGCGATGAGATAAAGGTTTTCCAAGACAAGTGACTCTTCAAAACCGAAAGCAGCCACTGTGTGAGCCCAAGCCCGAAGGAAAAGCGCCAAGATCGTAAGCCACGCGGCTCCTAGGCCGACACGGATGGTTTTCTGCCTAAGCTCGAGAGAAATTAAGTTTTGGCTTTTGAGGTGAGGTAGCAGTAGCCACCTGAACGTGCAGGTCCCTATTCCTATAAAGGTTCCGGAGTAGACTAACGTCTTCGTCAGACTTTCTAAAAGATAGACAAATGATTCTCCGGACATGACATGCTTCTTACGTCACGGCTGATATGTAGCGTGTAGTTGGCATAAGAGTAAGTTAATTCTCCGCCTGGCCGATTTTGAATACAAACTCTCCCTTTTGGATGTGGCCGTCGTCACCCGCAGTTTGCCAGTTAACGGTGTACGTGCCGTCAGACATATTGCCTTTGATCATGGCCATGAGAGTTTTTTCGCCCATTAAATGTACTTCGCCAAGTTCGATGATTCCATCTTGACCTTTAAGCTCAACCTTTGTAACAGTCAGATCAGGTTCCTGAGTGAACCACATCTGAAGGTGTTGTGGTTGGCTTGACAAGGTAGTGTTATGGGCAGGCTCAGTCTTTTCTAAGTTCATATGTGCAAAGATTATTGAACCCAGCATAATGATTAGAGAAGAAAATATGATTGTGCGAAAATCTTTGATATTCATTGATAAGACTCCATATTGAACAACTATTGGATTTAGTAGAATTCTATTGTGATATCTTCCCCGTCACGTTGTGATATTTGGCGCGCCCGGCAGGATTCGAACCTGCGACCCTCGGCTTAGAAGGCCGATGCTCTATCCAGCTGAGCTACGGGCGCACGAACGGCACCTCTAGTTTAACAGCTGGTTGCGTTAGATGTTGTTATTCGTATTTGTCGTCATATAAATGTTTAACTCAGTCAGCAACATTTGTGTGCACCTCCAAGTGGCCACTTGGAGCACTGATTGTAAAGCCAGCTGAGGACAGTTCCGACCCCCGCACCCTCGAATGCACCATAGAGGGCCCCAATGATGACCTGCGGAAAATTCGCGGTACCCGTATAACCTGGATAGAGGGATGCCATAACGTCAACAAAAGCTTGCCCATAATCTTCTGAAACGAGTCGTGCTAGTCCAACGACTATCATCAAAATCGAGACAAACATAGCAAAGGTCAAAGACACCGTTCTTATTCTGATGCTCATGGGGATCCTCCTAGGGCACAATCCTACTCCTGGTTGTTGAGTAGTTCAATATTGAGTCATACTACAATTGTCTAACAGCGGTTGTGGGATGTCGTTAGCGTTCCGCTGATGGGACAAGACCAAAACATTGTCAAGAATATGAGGAGGTGTCGTGTGATCCGTTCTAACTTATTTCGACTCGGTATCAGCGCCTTTTGTTTCCTATTTATTTGTTTTCAAGGGGTCCTATTCGCTCAGCGGTCAGCTGAGCGTGTCACCAAACATCGACCAACGATCGCTGGAGTTCACGGGTTAGTTACGACGGGTGGACATTCGCTCGCTTCGATGGCTGGGTTACAGATGTTGATGAAGGGGGGAACAGCTGCAGATGCGGCAGTGGCCATTCAGGCGACATTAACGTTGGTCGAACCGATGATGTCAAGCATCGGTGGAAATGGCTTCATGACGATTTTTGAGAAAGCGACGGGGAAGGTGTACTCGCTTAATATGACGGGCGCCGCACCGAAAGCCCTCGACCGTGAAAGTATGACTGCCGAGACACTTAATAAGGGTGTTAGGGCTGGTATCGTTCCTGGTATCTTCGGCGGACTTATCTCGGTGCTTGACCGTATGGGTAAATTAAGTTTGGCTGAGGTATTCGAGCCAGCAATCGGTTATGCGGAGAATGGTTATCCGATCGATCCAGCGACTGTAGCCTACATTCAATCTCAAGAGGAAATTCTTCGTAAACATCCAACCAGCGTGAAAGCCATGTTTCCTAAAGGGCGTGTGCCGAGGGCGGGTGAGATGTTCACGTGGCCGGATTTAGCCAGCACTCTTAAGAAGCTTGTTGAAGCTGAACAAAGTGCTCTCAAGAGCGGAAAGTCAAGGTCAGAAGCGTTGCAGGCTGCTTTTGATCGATTCTATAAAGGTGATATCGCTCAGGAATTCGACCGATTTTTTAAGGAGAATGACGGATTTATTACTGCCGAGGATCTGGAAGCTTACGAACCGATCTGGGCTGAGCCCGTACACACTACCTTCCGTGGTTACGATATCTTCAGTAGTCCTTCGACTTCGCGCGGTGGGCTCGAGACATTAATGCAACTGAATCTTGTCGAGAGTTACGATTTGGATGCGATGGGTCAAAACAGTGCAGAGACATTACATTTGTTGGCTGAGGCGATCAAAATTACAAAGTCTGACATTTATCACTACACTGCTGATCCGAAGTTTACCGATATGCCAGTGCAAGGCATGCTTTCCAAGGAATATGCAAAAACCAGACGTGCGCTTATCGATATGAACAGGGTTATTTCTTATCCTGAACATGGATATCCAGGAAATTTTAGTCCTGAAACAGAGTCATCAACCGTTGTTTCTTCGAAGAAAAGCAGCTGGGAGGCACCACTAGGGGAAGAGGTTGATGAAGGTCACACGACAAGTTTTTCCGTTGTGGATCAATACGGGAATGCCATTGCTTGCACGCCGACACTGGGTGGTGGTTTTGGGAGCGCCGTTGCGACGGGTTCTACTGGTGTATTTCTTAACAACGGTATTCGGCTTGGTTCTACTTCTCCCTATCCAGATAATGTCAACTATGCGAAACCAGGTCAGATCCCGATTCTTAATAATTCTCCCATCATTGTGCTCAAGGACGGGAAACTGGTTCTGGCCTTAGGCACACCCGGTGGTGAGACGATTGGTCAGACACAGTTTCAAGTATTGCTCAACATTCTTGAGTTTGGCATGGATATCCAAGAGGCGATCGAGGCGCCTCGTTTTCGCCTATACGCAGAACCGAATTTTTATAAGCCTGGATCACGCGTTAGCATGCGACTTGAGGATTCTCTGTCGATTGAAACAATTGACCGGTTGAAAGCTATGGGCCACGGCATAGAATTGATTCCAGCTTTCACCGGAGGCTCAAGTATGCAGGGCATTTTAATTAATGCGGAGTACGGCACGATGACTGCTGGCGCTGATCCACGTCGAACGGGTTATGCAATAGGTTGGTAGTTTCCTGTTTTTACTTTGAACTGTTCGTTCATCAGATGTACGTGTTCTAGTTGTTGCTATTGGAGCGCGCTAGTTGAAGTTTACGGGCGCGTGATGTTTATTAGTTGAGCATTGATATTCGGGAAAGATCCAATCATTGTGAAGCGATCTTCAAGGATGTTTATGGCTGGACCTGCATGTACGTCACAATTCTCTCGATTTTTTGGTGGTCCGGTCAGAATATTTTTATTGGTTAGTGTTCTTATTTTCTGCTTACTAAAGATCGACTATGAAATTCTAGAGGCCTCCTTAAGTCAGAGAGAGGTCAGGTCAGAATCTTTTGATGTTTTGATCCGTGGTGGTCGCGTTATGGATGGGACCGGCAATCCGTGGATCCGTGAAGATATCGGCATTCGAGAAGGACGGGTCATTGCCATCGGTATTCTAGAGGATGCGTCTGCTGAGCGTGTTATTGAGGCTCATAACCTCTATGTTGTCCCTGGGTTCATCGACTCTCATTCTCATGCTGCTGAAGGATTATCACGCGATGGTCTCAGACAGGGACACCCCATGTTGGCACAAGGTGTAACCACTGTGATGATTAATCCTGATGGTGGCGGAGTAGTAGACCTGGTATCTCAACGTGCTGAGCTTGAGAAAAATGGGCTCGGAGTCAATGTCGTACAGCTGATTGGTCATGGCAGTGTTAGGAGAGCAATCCTTGGCATGGAAGATCGTGCTCCAACACCTCGTGAACTTACACGCATGAGCGAGTTAGTGAGAGAAGGGATGCTATCAGGGGCTTTTGGTCTATCGAGTGGCTTGTTCTACGCACCCGGTAGCTATGCGGACACTGAAGAGTTAATTGTACTCGCCAAAGTTGTTAGTAAGTTCGGTGGTGTTCATACTAGCCATATCAGGGATGAGAGCAATTATTCGGTCGGGGTGGTCAGGGCTGTCCAGGCAGTCATTGAAATTTCTGAAACTGCTGGCCTGCCTGGGATTGTCCCGCACATGAAAGCGCTTGGGCCTGATAGTTGGGGGCAGTCAGTGGCCGCGACAGTTGAGATAGATAAGGCACGTGCACGTGGAGTTGAGATCTTTAGTGACCAGTACCCCTATGAAGCGTCGTCGACGAGTGTAACAGGTGCTCTTATCCCTCGATGGGCGCAAGTTGGCGGAAATACAGAGATGAAGAAACGGATTGAGGATCCTATCACTCGTGCACGCCTACTAACTGACGTTCGTGAGAACATCAAACGACGTGGAGGACCTGCCTCGCTCCAGGTTTCAAGTTTCGTGCCCGATCAAGATCTTGAAGGACGAAGCCTTGAAACGATTGCACAGAGATGGGACTTTTCACCTGAGGAGGCTGCTCTGGCTCTTGCGGGAAGGTCGAGGACCTCGCTTGTGTCATTTAACATGTCTGAGGCTGACGTTACTCACATTATGCGCCGTCCTTATACGATGACTTCGAGTGACGGAGGTCTTGTAGCCATGGGGGAAGGAAAGCCACATCCTAGAAATTATGGGGCATTTGCTCGAAAGTTGTCTCGCTATGTTTTTGAGAAGGGAATCATTGAATTTGAATTTGCTGTTCGATCGATGACAAGTTTGCCAGCGCGTGTCTTCAGGTTACCCAATCGAGGTATTTTAAGAGAAGGAGCCTGGGCTGATATCGCGATTTTCGACCCAGCGTCGATCAAAGACATGGCTACCTACACGGAGCCTCATCAGCTAGCCAAAGGGATGAGTTATGTTTTGGTGAACGGTGTGGTAGTTGTTGAGGATAGTGAGTTCACATCGGCCCTGCCAGGGAAAGTTCTTCGGCGATAACCCACTGTACTTCGCCAACGACTCTTACTAGATTTTTGATTGGAGACGTTTTGTCACGCTGGGTGAGCGTCGTGGTTCGACGGACAAGTCTTAGTGCCTGAATGTTTTGGATGACAATCGTTGTTTCAGCTATGATCGGTTTATGCGAAAAAACTCTTCAGAATCCTTACAGCGTCCGACTACGAGAAATCGTAATGACATTGACGATCAGTTTAAGTGGAATCTTTCCAGCATCTACCAAAATTGGGAAGCTTGGGACGTAGCGTATAAGACGCTGGCTGAGAGAATTGACTGGTATCAAAATCTAAAAGGGACGCTTTCCAATGGACCAGAAAGTTTGCTCGAAGCACTACGATATAACGACGAACTTGACGAATTGTCCTATCGTGTTTGGTATTATCCAGCCCTACACTTCGACGAAGATCAGCGTGATAATGATTTAAATGCTAAGCGTCAACAGGTTCAGATCCTTATGGCACGTTGGCAAGAATCAGCCTCGTGGTTTCACCCAGAACTCTTGGCGGTTTCTTTTGATACTGTGCAGATGTGGATGCGTGAGAATAAGGAGCTTGCCAATTATCGCTTTTACATCGAAAGTCTTTATCGTCAACAGGAACATGTGCTTGACGAAGCCGGTGAACGGCTTATGTCTTTAACGAGTCGACTTGGAGAAGCCCCTGGTGATACTTACAGTGCACTCTCGACGTCCGACATCCGTTATCCGACGGTCACGTTATCGCATGGTGAAGAGACCGTCGTATCTTACG
>CAZQMT010000008.1:29578-39310 GCA_964594555.1 uncultured Vicinamibacterales bacterium | reverse complement strand
CCACCCGAATACGCTAGTACAATGCGGTCCATATTTTCCCTCCTACTTAGTCCAAACGCTCTTATACAAAGATGTTTTTCACCCAGCTCATCATCTGTGAAGCGAGGAAACTTATATCAACGCTTCGCCCATCGTTCTAGTCGACGGACTAAATTTTTCGCACTTCTGGGATCATGGGCAATTACCAAAATCGTGTCATCTCCACCGATCGTACCAACAATTCCAGAAATATTCGTTCGATCAATTGCTAAAGCCAGCAATTGTGCCTGACCGGGATCCGTCCCAAGCACAACGAGCTGATGAACACGTGTCACCCTTCGCAAATACTCTCCAACCGTTCGACGAAGTGCTGTTTCCGCTCCAGCCGTTGATCCTGCCTCTCTCTCTAATTTCTGATAAGCGCCATCAGAGGATCGTTTAACAAGCTGTAACTCTTTGATGTCACGAGAGATAGTTGCCTGCGTCGTCACTATTTTTCGAACTTTCAGGCATTGGCGTAGTTGCTCTTGACTTTTTATCGCCTCCTGTTCAATGAGGCCCAGAATGATCGCCTGTCGGAAGCTCTTCATATTTATTCAGAATGCTGTATTAGTATACACAATACACAAACACCAGTCACAACAATTAAACAATCACCAGATAATCCACCTCAAAACAGACGATTCTCTCGTAAAACAAAAGAATGGGGCTTGACGATGCGGACTTATTAATTGTATAAATAAGCCTCTCTCTGTATAAGTATTCATCTCTTATTCATTATCGTCAGTTACGATCGAGCTGGTTACATATGTCAAATTCAATTAAGGTCGGAATCGCTGGGGCGACCGGCTACGCCGGACAGGAGCTCGTTCGCTTAATCACCAGACATAGTAATGCTCACCTTGTTGCCACTATGGGATCGGCGGCCAACAGTGAGCCGCGCCTGCTACCAGCTTTGGCAAAAATTTGGGACGGCACGGTATCACCACTTTCTGTTGACTCACTAACGCGAAATACCGACGCTGTTTTCCTCGCACTTCCAGAAACGAGCGCGGCGAATGTCGCTCCTCGGTTAGTGGCGGAAGGAGTTAAGGTTTTCGATTTATCTGGCGCCTTCCGATTACGAGATCCAGCCCAACGAAAAATCTGGTACCCTGATACACCAACCGAGCTCGCTGATATCGCTGTTTACGGGTTAACCGAAAAGTATCGTGACAAGATACGCCATGCGACCTTGGTAGCGTGTCCTGGCTGCTATCCAACAGGGGCAATACTGGCCCTACGACCACTAATAGAGGCAGGTTTGCTGAACGGCAGCATAGCCATCGACGCAAAATCTGGCATCTCTGGCGCTGGTAAACGTCCATCTGAACGCACGCATTTCTCAGAATGCCATGGTAATGTTGCAGCATACGGTATATTCGCTCACCGACACGCTGCAGAAATCGAACAGGAACTATCTCACCCTGTAACCTTTGTACCCCACCTGGTGCCCATGGATCGCGGCATTCTGGAGACCATCTATGTACAGGTTCGTCAAGGAACTCATGAAACTGACGTCAAGAAAACACTGGAAACTACCTACGGCGACATGCCATTTGTCCGACTAACCAATGATGTACTGCCAGAGGTCAAGCACGTTGTAGGAACAAATTTCTGTGACATCGGGTGGAAACTCGACGAGCAATCTGGTCGTCTCGTTATGGTCACGTGCCTCGACAATCTCATCAAGGGTGCCGCCGGTCAAGCGCTACAAAATTTCAATGTCTCATTTGATTTCAACGAATGTGATGGATTGCTCTAATGAGTATCAAACATCAATTAAAACTGAAGCCTTCCACCTCTGGATCCAAGGTTACGCCCAAGGCGAAAAGAGCGAAGATAACAGTACTTAAACTCGGCGGAGAGCTACTTGAAGGACCTAAACAACTCAAAAAGACTGTGGCCGTAATCACTAAATTCGCTAAAGAATCACCGTTTGTTGTTGTACATGGAGGCGGACGAGAAATCAACGCCGAACTAGCGCGACGCGGCATTGAAAAGCGAAGTGTCGACGGAATTCGGATTACCAACACAGCCACCTTGTCGGTTGTCATAGCCGTGCTCGCTGGAACAGTCAATACCCGTCTCGTCGCTACACTCGTTTCTCACGGCATAAGCGCCGTCGGGTTGACCGGCGCTGATGATGCCATCGGGTTAGTTGAGCCTGCTCCAAAACATCGGACAGCTTCTGGGAAGAATGTCTCACTCGGCCGTGTGGGACGCCCAAGCAGCAGCACAGCACCACAACTCTTGATCGACCTCTACAAGGACGGTTACGTGCCGATCGTGGCAAGTATTGGAACTTCACTCGATGGACGGCTCTTTAACGTGAACGCCGATACCTTGGCAGGACACTTAGCAAGCGCTTTAAAGGCCAAGCGTCTGATAGTAGCAGGGACAACCACCGGAGTATTAGACGAAAGACAGCGGACCATTCCACAACTTGACGACAACGGAATTAACTCACTAATTTCTAGCGGTCAAGCTCATGCTGGCATGGTAGCTAAGCTCTTGGCATGCCAGGAAGCAGTACACCATGGCGTAGGAGAGGTCCTCGTTATAAACGGTCGTAAGCCATATCGGTCACACTCAGTGAATGGCACACGGATCCTTAAAAACCTAAAGTAAGAGGCCAGATAAATTACGCTCGGCGCAGATCACAATAACCACTGTGGAACTTAACCATGGACGGAAAGACAACATGAATCGCTCAACAGAAACTCAATCTCTCGAATCACGTCACCTAATACCAACCTACAAGCGCATTCCAGTAATTCTAGAACGCGGCGAAGGAGCTTTCGTATACGACGTCGAGGGGAAGGAGTATCTAGATCTTATCTCTGGAATCGGCGTGGTGTCTCTTGGGCATGCGCATCCTGGCCTAACTAAGGCCATAAAAGAACAAACGCAGACCCTACTGCATTGCTCGAATCTCTTTTATCATCCCCTCCAGGGAAAACTCGCCGAAAAACTTGCCCTTTTTTCAGGTTTACCAAGAGCATTCTTCTGTAACAGTGGCACTGAAGCGATCGAGGCCTGTTTGAAGTTCGCCCGCCGATATTGGTACAGTCAAGGTGACTCATCGCGGACTGGATTCGTAGCTCTTGAACATTCGTTTCATGGGCGCACAATGGGTTCCTTATCGGTCACGTGGGAAGAACACTACAGAACACCATTCGCGCCACTTATTCCCGACGTGTCGTGGGTATCACCAAACGACCCCGAAGCACTACAAAATGCAGTCACCGAAACTACGGCTGGCATAGTACTAGAACCGATACAAGGCGAAGGAGGAGTTCGCCCTCTAACCGCCAACTTCGCCGCTGCGGTTCAGGAGGCTTGCAAGAAAACAGGCGCTTTGCTAATAACCGACGAAGTACAGTCTGGACTAGGCCGTACAGGACAACCTTTCTATTTCTCAAAACTCGGACTGGATCCACAACTAGTCGCTCTTGGCAAAGCACTCGGTGGCGGCATACCTATCGGCGCCACACTTGCCAGCGAGGAAGTTGCACAAGCCGTAGAATTTGGTGACCATGGCACGACCTACGGAGGGAATCTACTTGCATGCCGAGCCGCATTGTTCTTCCTTGAAGAACTAATGGAACATGGGCTACTGAGTCAAATCGAACAGCAAGGCACATATCTTGCTCATCGCTTAAACAACCTCGCAAATAAACACACATCGATTATTGAAGTGCGCGGTTCCGGGCTTATTTGGGGGATTGAGCTGCGTAACGATGCCACTCCTGTTGTTGAGGGGGCACTTCGTCACGGAATGCTCATTAACCGTACCGACGGGACGGTGGTTCGACTACTTCCACCACTCACCATTACCGAAGCGGAAATCGACCAAGGCCTTGAAATACTCGATATGGTACTGACTGAATTAGACACTGGGGTGTCCGCATGACATCTTGTAAAAGCACCTCACCAGATCTGGATTCAATTACCAAGATCGAACCAACCGAAGGCGGTATAACTGCACCGGCCGGTTTTAAAGCCGCCGGGGTCGCATGTGGCATCAAACCCTCAGGCCTCGATCTGGCTCTTATTATCAGTGAAGATCTAGCAAGTGCCGTTGGCGTTTTCACGACCAGTCTCGCTGTAGCCGCACCAGTAATTGTTTCCCGTAACCATCTTGAGCAATCAGCAGGACATGCCAAGGGCATAGTCATCAACAGCGGCTGTGCTAATGCCTGCACAGGAACAGCCGGTATAAAAACGGCACAGATTATGGCTGAAGCAGTGGCTCAGGCAATAAATTGTCCCGCAGAAGAAGTCCTAGTTGCCTCTACTGGGGTGATCGGCGTCATGCTCGACCCAACAACAGTCACGGCAGGAATTGCAACCGCGACTAAGACAAAAAAAAGCGCGGGGCATGCCGACGCGGCTCGTGCCATCATGACCACCGACCCGTGGCCAAAAGAGAGTGCAGTTCGTGTCCAAACACCCGAAGGCACTTTCACTATAGGTGGCATGGCCAAGGGTTCTGGGATGATCGAACCTATGTTAGCCACCATGCTCGCATTTCTAACCACCGACGCAAAAGTTCCACCATCTCTACTTAAACGAGCTCTCCGGGAAACAGTGGACGAAACTTTTAACACCATCACAGTTGATGGAGAATGCTCGACCAATGATTCAGTAATGGCACTCGCCAACGGACACTCGAACATTAGAATCGACGAGCAGAACTATTCAGCTTTAGTCGATGGCTTACGTGCCGTCTGTCATGAACTAGCACTGGGCATCGTACGAGGCGGTGAAGGAGCAACTAAACTGATCAAAATTCTGGTGACTGGTGCAAAAACTAAAACCAACGCACAGCAAACCGCCAGAGCAATCGCGAACTCTCCCCTTGTGAAAACTGCTATTCACGGAGGAGATCCAAATTGGGGAAGACTTATCGCAGTAGCCGGACGATCTGGCTCTCCCATGGATCTTGAACATGCTAGTGTCAAGATCGGCTCAGTAGTGCTATTCAGTAATGGAAGTCCACACGATGAACGCACCCAGGATGCAGCACGTCAGCTACAGAACCAACCCGTCGAACTTGAAGTCAACGTTGGGGTGGGTGGTCGTGAAGAAGCAATCATGTGGACTTGTGACCTCACCGCTGACTACGTCAAGATCAACTCAGAATATCGGACTTAAGAGATCACCATGACTCAACCTTCTAGCTCGGGGTCCTCAAGCGCAGAGACGGTTTCACGCTTACTATCCAGAAGTCAGACACCGCATGCACCGTGTCGAAACTTCCTCTCCATCACTGATCTACAACCAAGCGAGATAGAGGAATGTTTAACAATCGCAGCAGAACTAAAAGTACATAGAAGTTCCGTGCGCCCAGAACCGACTTCAAATGTACTCGGCGGGTCTCACGTTGCCCTACTTTTCGAGAAACCGTCGCTTAGGACAAGGACTACTTTTGAAATCGCTGTGCATGAACTTGGTGGACACGTAGTCGAACCTCAGCAAGCTGTGACATTCGGGGACAGAGAATCTCCTGAGGATGTAGCACGTAACCTTGAACGATGGATATCAATCGCGGTAATCAGGACCTTCGCCCAACACAGACTAGAACAATTCGCTGCTGCGGCTCCAGGCATGCATGTGATTAATGCTTTGACTAACGAAGAACATCCTTGTCAAGCCCTTGCCGATCTTCTGACCTTAAAAGAACATTGGAAAGATCTTCGCGGAGGCACACTCGCCTTTATCGGTGACAGCAACAACGTCGCAACCTCTATCGTGCACGCCTGTATGATGCTCGGCGTAAACCTAAACTTTGCCTCCCCCGCTGACTACGAGCTTCCAGCCTCCTTGCGTGAGGACGCCGCCCGTCTTGCCAAACACGGCGCCAAACTTCAACTCTATCGAGACCCCGCTGAGGCTGTACAAGAAGCACATGCCGTTTACACAGATGCTTGGACTTCGATGGGACAGGAGAAAGAACTAGCGAAACGACAAAAAGCTTTCATGCCCTATCAGGTAAATACAGAACTGATGGCACAGGCCAAACCCGATGCACTATTCATGCATTGTCTGCCAGCTCACCGCGGCCAAGAAGTCACGGACGAGGTACTCGACTCACCGAACTCGATCGTATTCGAGCAGGCAGAAAATCGCCTCCACACACAAAAAGCGATCCTGCTCATGATGTCATAGAACAACACTTCACAGACCAAAAGGTCTATTTCAAGCGCTAGGAAGACAACGAACAGACCTTTATCCCAGATGTTTCGAGCCCGGTACGAAGCCGAGACGCAATTTCCAAGGCCCCAGCAGTATCACCATGAATACAAATCGTCTGTGTAGAAAGCTCTAGCACAGACCCATCCACAGCAGTAATAGACTGCTCGCGGAGCATGTGTAGAACTCGCGCTAATATTTGCTCTGGGTCATGGAGAACCGCACCTGGCCGACTTCTGGGAGTAAGCGTTCCATCTGCCTCATAAGTACGATCCGCAAACGTTTCTGAAGCCACCGAAAGACCGGCCGACTTACCCGCCGAAAGTAACGCCGACCCTGGTGGGCCAAACAAAATCAGAGACGGATCCAACGAAGCAACCGCACGAGAGATAGCTTCAGCAAGTGCAAGATTTTTCACGGCCATGTTATACAGTGCGCCATGTGCCTTAACATGCTGGAGGCGTATTCCCTCGACTAAAGCAATACCGGAAAGTGCCGACACCTGATACAACACAAGGTCTTCGACTTCGGCAACCGTGGCCTGCATCTCGCGACGACCGAAACCCACTAAGTCAGGGAACCCAGGATGCGCCCCAACCGCCACACCGGCGTCTCGAGCTAGCCTGACGGTACGACGTGCTACTGACGGATCCCCAGCGTGAAAACCACATGCAATATTGGCAGACGTAATGCTTTTCATCGCATCTTCGTCATTGCCAATTGTGTAAATCCCGAACGACTCACCCATGTCACAGTTCAAATCAACTTGCATCACTCGCTACCCCATCCCACATGTCATCTAAAGTCACCTCACCAACGCATTTCGCAAGATCAGGGAACAGCATTGCTACCGCTTACCGTCTTCGTAGATTTTGCTGGACGAGGTCGACTCATCTTTAATGCAATGCCACCATAGAAAGGTTCGGCCTCTCGCTCAATAGTGTGATTACCCTCAAGCAAGTAGCGTAGTACGGCCTTATCCCATTGCAATCCTGCCGATGCGACAAGATGCAACCAATCACCGTAAACCGTCTCATCAGGAGCCTCGGTACCTCCAGTCCAAATAGTCACTTTCGGATAACGAAACATAAAATCTCTACTGCTTGGATCGACTCCCTCTCCGCGAACAGCACTGTAAATCAAAACATCATTAGTAAAATCGAGCTTAAAATTCTCAGAGTCATGATCAAACCCATAGCGCCGATAACGAGCATAAGCACGCTTATTTAGAGCACGAATCCCATCAACGGCATTAATATGTGTAGTGATAATCTCACGAATACGAAATGCAGCCGCCTTATGCCGTGGATACTTAGGATCATCGATGTACCGGAACCCCGGCATAAACCAGCCGCGCATCCCCCACCAATCTCGTGACCGTGTCACTCGATTACGTACCCATCCCGCGTACTCGGAAAACAACTGTACCCACTCATGAGACGGATAGCCATGAGGGTTAAGAAAGATGTCTGGCAACCAGGTGCGCCATAGCCGACGCCTAATGGAGGATTCTGGATATACCGGATCGTTGCTCCATTGATCGGCAGTTACATCCACACCTAAGGAGCCAAGATAGCCTGCGTGAAGCATTTGGTCAGGTGTTATTTTGTGAAGATCATAAGCCAGTTGTGCACCGTCAGGATTCGTGATCGGATGGATGACAACATTTACCCGGAGGAGGGCGTCACGCATAGTATCGTCGCGCAACAATTCTTCAGCGAACTTGAGGACGTGACTTGTTGACGACACTTCGTTAGCATGCTGACGCGCTGAGTAGACCACCGTAGGTTTTGAAACGGACACCTTCGCCTGCGACCAATGCGTCGTTTCCAGTGGAGACATAAGATCCATCGCCCATACTTCTCTTCCAAGGTAACTTCGGCCGAGTCGGTAGACCGTAGCCTCTTTGAACTCAGACATCAAAGCCAGTTTTGAGTAGGCTTCATCAGGTGGTATCGGAGTATCCCACTGCACAATCGGATCATCAGCACTTGGTTGATTAAGCGGAAGTAACGAGGCGATATTAGGAAAGACTTCAGCGTTACCATTTGGCCGAAGCACCGCAACTCTCTGGTTGGCTGGATCAATCTCGTGCTCCCAAGTTGCCGAAATTTGTAGATTTACCAAATCATGGTACGCGAGCGCTTCTCGGTACAGACCCGCGTCTCTTAATTTGTTTAGGTGTTCCAAAACTTGCGTCACCTGAACAGCGGATATGACTAACCGATCAACTTGATCTTCATGAGCACGTTGAATGAGCGCGGTTCTCTCATCCTTCTCAGTTTGAACTTTTACACGAATATTGAGACTTTGGAGGCCATTCACACCATCACGCACCCGCGCGGATAACGCTTCCGGCTGTGCCAGATCAACGCGTGGTACATCCGCCTGCAAACGGCCTCTGTGACCAGTCCGTTCCACATAAGAAACATCAACAGATGGTCTTCTTGCACCAAAACCTGTAAAGGTAAGCTTCGCGCGGCCCGGGCGACCATCACTCGTAGCGCGAACGATGGGAATCACTCGTCCAGGATAGTTAAGAGCTTTACCACGCGAATACCGACCCAATACATCGAAGAAATGTAGCGTGCCAAAATAAATTTCTTCGTGTAATGCTTCTACCGAAGAAATTTGTTCAAGATCAACACCCACACGATAATCAGGTTCACTGAGACTCAACTCGACCACAAGCTTCCCGAAATGTGGCGCATCACTGGCAAGCGGTTTACCATCATGCAACTCCATAACGTAGTCATAAATCGCCGGTAGAGTGGTTGATTGGAAATAATCCCAAAAATACTCAGGGTCTGTGACAACCCTTTGATCAACTACTAGCTGATCACCAACCTTCGCCTCAATCCAACCTGTAGTGTCCCGTACACGCTCATAGTTCGGGAATTGATCAAAATAAGGGCGAGTTACAAACTTAGGCTCAAACGCCTGACGTAAGATTTCCTGACCATTCACGCCTACTACAATCACCTCGTAAGTAGGCGACCCGATCGGCATCTTTTCAAATGTGATCTGACTAAGATCGAGAGACAACTCATTAGCAAGAACTTCATCGATGGGAAAGATCTCAAGCAACCAACGAGTGGGCGCGTACATTGCCTGCTGGGGCCAGTCCAGTGGTGGCCCGATCTCAGAAAACTTAATGTTTACATGATCGACATCCTGCCCCACAAGCTTCGGCCGGATTACGTCGTAGAGCCAGCTGTAACCCTGCTTGTACGCGGAGAGGACAGTGACGGAGGACGTTCCAGCACCGGCCTCGATTAACCGTTTACGGACTTGTTGCTCAAGGCGCTCCCGAACCTCAGGTGGCTCACTTAATCTGGCTTCAACAACTACCGCGTCTTCACGCCCAGCCCGTTCAACGGCAGGCATAACTTGGGAATCGAAAATTTCCCAAAATTTATCTACCTCAGAGGGAATCTCAAATTCAGCTCCAACCGGTATATCTCCGACGGTAATTGGTTTTGCTTTTTCAACGTCATGAGAGGCTAGCCTGACTTC
>CAZQMT010000008.1:25515-29568 GCA_964594555.1 uncultured Vicinamibacterales bacterium | reverse complement strand
CAACTGCTCATCAACCAGCTCGCCGCCGCCACGGACTTCCAGAATGCCCGCCATCCCTTCCACTCGGTGCAGTCTACGTTCGAGCACTGTCTCGCCTCCTTCTGCATCGCTTTGCGCGAACTCTACCGTGACTTCAAGGTCAACCACATCTAAACGCAGTTCTACATATTGGCGTACCAAATCCACCAACCCGTCTTCTGGTTTCTCGACGTAGATCGTGACAGACGCTGATTCCAAATCGGTGTCTGGTAGTTCAGACAATAAGACGTCAAGCTTGTAGAGCGCTGTCGCAGCTTGGCCGGCTGGTGACCGTGCAGACAGAAATCGCCATACCTCCTCTTCTATATCCGCAACAGTTGTACGATCCTTGCCCCGAGCCCAGATGTGAGGAAACTTCTCGCCCACTTGCTGAACAGCACGCGCAGTCCCCAAAGCATCAGCGCCAGTAACGATGAGGGCACTCTTCTCCCCATACGCCTTTCGTACAACATGGATCAGGCCCTCACCAGACTCGAAATCTGGTTGAGCAAATTTCTGATTTGAGACAAGGCTGTCGATAAGTGGATGATTATTGCCGATCAAAACCAAAGTTGGCGCCAACGCAGGGTTCTCAATCTCACTCGGCGGATACGCGATCGGGATAGAAATACCAGTGGCTTCCAGCCCGATACGAGCTGCCAAATCAACGACACCTTCAATGCCCGTTCCAGTAGCAACGAGTGCGGCATCAACACGATCGGGAATAAGATCGTCATTGGCATCACCAAGTAAACCATCGATCTCAAACAAACTTGAAAGATCGAGACGATCTTTAGCACCAGAACCTGGACGGCGGCCACGTGGTCCAGACTCCACACTCTCTTCACCAAACACATCAACGGCGATATTCAGTGTCGGACTGCTGAGCCTCACCAGAACCCGACGAACACCAGCATAGGACAGAGAGAAACTGTTGCTATCACGAGCTTCCGAAAGATCTCGAAACGCTGCCTCGGCGGAAAGAAGGTTTTCATCTGCACCAAGAACTATCTCAAGGACTATCACCTCTATTTCTTCAAGAGCGCCTGGTATCTTTCCGCTAACTACACGCACAGAAGGAACACGGATTGACTGAACGTCAATCTCTTTTTCAGATAGAAACTTTTCGAAATCCTTGACTAGTCCAGCGAGAGTAGGACCTTCATGGTCGAACACAAAGGGCAGGCGTCCTGCAAGCACCTGAGCAGCCGCGCGAGTACCTCGATTGTCTCGACCTGCAATAACAACAGCCGGTCTGTCACCGCTTGCTACTATGCGAACCGTACCTTCACCAGGTGCTAGCGAAGCAAGATCTATGGCATCGTCTGGGATGCCTTCTCGCAGCATGCCAGCAGTACCAATCACAATCGGCAGGTCACCTCCAGGACCGAAAAGGTCAAGGGCGGTAGTCTCAAAACCTAGCCGCGCCGCTACATCAGCTGCCGAAGCAATATCGGCCGCTGTCGCCTGTTCACCAATGACAATTCTAGCGTCAACAAAATCAATGACTTCGTCACCATTTCGATCTTTGAGAATAACACCTGGATCGAAAAGATTGGCGAGATGGAGAACCGCAGTCGGCTCCGCTGAAACATGGGCCATACACACTAACGACGCTACTAGAAGCAAAAAGAAATTCTTCATCCTCAAAGTCACATCATGAGTACCGCTGCAATTGAAACAATGCTGTCAAAAAAATGCCCGAGACGAATATTTTCATTAGCAGAGTGTTGGTTATTGTCAAAATTCACTGTGGGCACCACGATAGCCGGAAATCCCAATGCCTCAATAAATGGCGTAATCGGTAAAGTTCCCCCCATTGTTCTAATCCGCACAGGAACTTCCCCGAACGCCCTAGTAAGCGAAGCCGTCACTCGCTCAGAATCGGGTAATAAGGGAGATGTACGAAATGCGTTAGTCCCCCCCCCTCTCGTACGAACCTTCACAATACGGGAGTAGCGAGCACGAGTTTCAACATCTGGATCCTCTTCCACAACGTGATAGCCCTGCTTACGGATATGAGCAAGAACTTTCTGAAACATTTCTTTGGCACGCGTTTCTTTGACAAGCCTGATGTCAATCATCACTTGCGCAATATCAGGAATAATCGTTCGCGCCTCTGCGCCAACATACGCACTGGCCATACCCCGAATATTCAAAGTAGGGCGCTGGAGCGCCTGCTGCAGCGAAAGGCCCCTTCGTTCAGGTTCCGCGATGCCAAACAATTTCATTAATGCAGGCAGGTCATCTGGCACACCATCAATAATGGCCTGCTCTCCTGTACTCACTGAAACGAGATCGTCGTAAAAACCTTCAACCAAAACTTGCCCATCATCATCCTTCATTGAAGTAAGTAACTGAGACAAACGCATGGCCGGATTTGGAACCCAGTTTCCGTAGTGACCACTATGGAGAGAAAACTTTGGCCCGTAAACAGTGAGCTCCACGTGGACAGTGCCACGAGCACCAAATACGAGTGTCGGCTTACCGCTAGGATGTGCTGGCCCGTCAAAAATCAACATGAGATCTGCGCTGAGCTTCTCTCGATAGGTATCGATGGCTGGAACCAAGCTACCGAAGCCTCCTCCCTCTTCCTCTCCATCCAGAACCACACGTAAATTTGAGGTCGGTGCAAGACCCGCATCCCGAAGAGCATCAACCGCAGCACAAAGCGCGACGATAGGTCCTTTGTCATCTGAGGCCGATCTTGCATACAGTCGCCAATCCCGATCGTAAGTGTCGACTGCATCCAACTCCTTAATCTTCCTAGCACCATCTTCAAGTCGACCATCACGTAAGACCGGCGTAAACGGATCGTCCTGCTCCCACGAAGAAGGATCAACTGGCTGACCGTCGTAGTGGATGTAGAGTAATGTAGTTCGAGATGCACCTGGCACCTGCAACTCTCCGTAGACAAGTGGGTTGCCCTGAGTTTCTAATAACTCCGCTTGGAACCCTCTAGCCTCAAGCATTTCACGGAGTAAGTTCGCGTTCTTCCGAATGTTTTTTTGATCAGCGTGGTGGTTAGGAATTGAAAGAAGCTGTATTAACTCAGCGATAATTGCATGCTGATGAGCGTGTACGTATGTCTCGACCGCTTGGCGTAATCCGCTGACTCCTACCGAAGTCAAGACTGGCACTGAACACACAAAAAAGAGTCCGGCTAAAAGTACAATCCTTCGGATCATGCCCCCCCCCTAAAACTATTGCCCTAGGCCTTACATATTATCCAGCACACATCCAACACGTGAGCCCAGAATTATAACGCGAGGGCTATAAAGAATTAGCCTAAAAGTCGTACGAAGTCAGTGCCGATCAGGCGAGGATAATTAGCCACTCAAAGATCACAGCTCCATTACGACTATCCATGGGTAGCATTCCAAAACATCAAAACTATGTAGGCCATCACACCAGATTCCAATGGAAGCGTATAAAGCTATACAAGACGTCACATTTCTCATATCCTTTAATTAATAGTTAGTCGTCGTTGCTTGCCTCGTTGGCTTCATAGAATCACGTGATAAAATCTCTCGGCCCTTCGTTTTTTATCGCCATCATTCTTGCCTGGATCGCCTGCGGCAGCGCCTCATCACTTGCAGCTGAGGCCTCTAACAATACGAAGAAGGTGAATTCCGACCTATCGACCAACGCCGTATCGGTCTCACATCCAAAACCTCTATCTAAAATTGAACATCCTGTAGAAACAAATACCGACATAGACGATTCTGCGACAACAATCGATAACACCCAAGCCCCAGAAATCAGTCCATTGGTCGTTGTAACTGAGAGCGGTGACATCGACTTCGCAGCAACACGACTAAGTCGAAGACTTGATGCGGTTCGAACGACTGGCCCAATTAAAATTGATGGCCGACTGGATGAAGCAACATGGAAAGATGCACCGATTGCGACCGACTTCATCCAGATTGAGCCAAATGCAGGAGCACCAGCTACCGACAGGACCGAGGTCCGCGTTCTTTACGACGATGACAACCTTTATTTTGGAGTGTTTAACCAGGACGATCAGCCTGAGCT
>CAZQMT010000008.1:23868-25505 GCA_964594555.1 uncultured Vicinamibacterales bacterium | reverse complement strand
CCATTGTGAACGATATCCGGCGGGATTTTCGGCCCACAGAAGGTGACATTTTTGGCGTGGTAGTCGATACATTCCACGACGAACGTAATGGGTATCAATTCGAAACTAACCCCGCAGGTGCAAAGTGGGATTCACAGGTTGGCAACGAAGGTCGTGGTAACGATAGTAATTGGGACGGTGTCTGGCACGTGGACACCCACATCGTGGAAGACGGTTGGTACGCAGAAATGGCCGTTCCATTCCGCACAATGAACTTTTCTGACTCTAGCCCGCAAACCTGGGGACTCAACTTCTTGAGACGTGTACGCCGAAAAAACGAAGATAGTGCATGGGCCCCCTATCCTCGGATTTTTCGGATCTTCCGAGTATCGCTCGCCGGCACACTCGAAGGGCTCGAAGGCTTGCGTGCAGGCAACAAATTAAGATTTAAACCTTATGCCCTCATGAACTCACATCAGCTCGCAGGAACTGCTCGCACGAATGAAGCCAACTTCGGTATCGATATCAAATATG
Organism: uncultured Vicinamibacterales bacterium; assembly: GCA_964594555.1. Lineage (GTDB taxonomy): Bacteria > Acidobacteriota > Vicinamibacteria > Vicinamibacterales > CAZQMT01 > CAZQMT01. The sequence goes on along the minus strand of CAZQMT010000008.1, from coordinate 24,992 downwards.
GGCTAACAAACAGCCTAACCTGGGACTTCACAGTCAACACCGACTTTTCACAGGTAGAAGCAGACGAACAACAAATCAACCTCACGCGATTCAGTCTCTTTTTCCCAGAGAAGCGTGACTTCTTCCTTGAAAACTCTGGTGTCTTCCAATTCGGACCTGGCGGAAGACGCCGTGGCGGCGGTGGACGTGGTGGCGGAAGACAAAATGCTCAACGAAACGACCTAATCCTATTTTTCAGTCGACGTATCGGTTTATCCGATGACGGCAACGTAGTGCCGATTTTAGCTGGCACCCGATTAACAGGTCGAGTCGGTAATGGTACTGCAGTCGGGGCCATGAACATCCAGCAACAAAGTCAGGGAGATGTATCAGCAACAAACTTCAGCGCTCTGCGCTTGCGACAAGACTTTTTTGAAAACTCGGATGTCGGCATCATGGCTCTCAACAAGAACGAAAGTAATGGCCATTACAACCGAACCTTCGGCGCTGACCTTAATTTCCGCTTCTTCTCGAACCTGACCATCAGTGGTCTCGTGGCCAAAACATTTGACCCGTACACGGCCAGTAACAACCAGACGGATAATCTAGCTACAAGCGCTAACATCGGGTGGGCTGATACTTTCTGGGATCTAAGAGCTTCCCACATTCAAATCGGCGAAGAGTTCAACGACGAGATGGGTTTTGTCCCAAGAACTGGAATCGACAAGACGGAATTAGCCGCAGGAATCCGCCTCCGCCCCAAAGCTACTTCTCGCTGGCTTCGTGAAATATATCCCCACTGGCAGCTCGTTAACGTTACACGACACAGCGACGACCAATTAGATTCACGCTACTACGACTACCATCTGCCCTTCAATTTTCAAGACGGCACCTTCGTCGAGATGGGAGTTAATCCGAACATAGAAAATATTTCCGAACCATTTGAAATCAATAGTCGGCGAGAGATCTTTATTCAACCCGGTCGCTATCTGTTCGACGAAAATTTCTTGCTCGTGCGAACAAACAGATCCGCTCGCCTGTCATTTAGTGGCCGCTACGCAACAGGAGATTTTTACGATGGACACAAACAAACAGTAGAATTTGGCATTGCTTTGGTGATTTTTTTATTTTATCATATCTTCATT
>CAZQMT010000008.1:0-23858 GCA_964594555.1 uncultured Vicinamibacterales bacterium | reverse complement strand
CATAGCTACACGGGTTAATAAAAATTTCAATTTTTCTACCGAAATATCGCGCAATAAAGTTGAATTATCTGGCGGTGCTTTCACTACAGATCTCTTACGCACCAAAATCAATTACAACTTCTCGACACAACTATTCCTGAATTCATTTTTTCAGTACAACACCGATGCAAAGCAGCTTAATTCAAACGTACGACTCAACCTCATTCATCGCCCACTTAGCAATTTTTTCATCGTGTATAACGAACGAAGGGATTCTCAAACCAATCAACTCATTGATCGAGCTGTCATTGGCAAACTAACCTACATGATGGAATTCTGATATTTTGTCGAAGTGATCCACCTGTCCTAAAACCGTCTGGTGATCGTCAGGACGTGGGAAATAAAGTGCTCTTACATGTAGGCGTTAAGGAAATTCTGTACCAACCTGAAGATATCGAAGTAACATCAGTAACTCTAAAGCACTAAGAACCATCCACACACTGGAGAAAGGGAAGCTCCATGACATTCCGTTTGAGCGACCGTCGACCTGTCCGGTACGTGATCGGCGCCATCGTACTTCTACTCTCTTTTTCGACAAGCGCCGCTGCACAGTTCTATCCGTCATCAAAACACGGCGGAAATTACATGTTTAACTTCTATTTTCCACCGGCACCAAGTTCTACGCCTTGGGCTCCGAGTTGGTCGCCCGACGGCAAGTGGATCGCTGTAGCTATGAGTGGATCGATTTGGAAAGTAGACCCTGAAACAGGCAGCGCGTATGAACTCACTTATGACAAAAATAATCACTCGTCTCCCAACTGGTGTCCTAACGGTCGCTTGATTGTTTACACAGCCGACATCGGAGGCCAGACGATCCAGCTCCAGCTCCTTGACGTCGAAACAGGTGAATCACACGCCCTAACCAACGATGACTTCATCTACGCCGACCCAGTGTTCTCACCAGACGGCACGCAAATTGCCTACGTCTCAACCAAACCAAATGGCTACTTCAACCTGTATCTCCGCGCATTCAAGGACGGACAATGGAACGGCAACGAACTCGCGTTAACAACTGACAACAATTATGGGCGCGACCGACTGTACTTCGGCGCATGGGACATGCACCTCATGCCGAGCTGGATGCCCAGTGGAAAAGAATTGCTAGTGATATCCAACAGAAATGTGCCTCTCGGCTCAGGCAACGTAGTACGAATACCCGCAGCATCTGGAGCCATGGACGAAGGGCGGACTATCCTAGCCGAGCAAACACTCTACCGAACTCGACCAGATGTTTCGATTGATGGAAAACGATTTGTCTACTCCTCAACACGTGGAGCAGCTGACCAGTTCAGTAATTTGTATGTCCAGCCTACCGACGGCGGTGAACCATACAAGATGACGTTTTTTTCACATGACGCCTTCCATCCACGCTGGTCACCAGATGGCGAGTGGATCGCCTATATCTCAAACGAGAAAGGACTTCCTCAGTTAGCCCTGCTCGAAACTTATGGAGGTGCGCGCCGAACGATTCTCATCACCGAACGACATTGGAAACGTCCTATGGGCGTGCTCACCATTCGAACCATCGATGGGAACACAAGTGAACAGACGGGTTCCAGAATCCACCTAACGGCCTCTGACGGAAAATTCTATGCCCCGACGAACGCATACGCACGGGTAAGCATTGTCGGCGACCGCATTTTCCACACTCCTGGTAATTTCACTGTCGAAGTTCCCCCAGGACCCGTTTCGATAACGGCGGTAAAGGGGTTTGAATTCCATCCTGAGACAACAGAAGTTTCAATTCTTCAGAACGAGGTCCACAACATAACGATTGCATTACAGTCGATGACCAACATGGCTGCTCGAGGTTGGTATAGCGGCTCAACGCACGTACACATGAACTATGCCGGTAATCTACATAACACGCTGGAAAACCTCATCATGATGTCGACCGCCGAAGATCAAGACGTCATCAACGAGTTAATTGCCAACAAGGACAACCGGATTCTCGACCACCAATTCTTCGTTGAGGGCGGTGGTGCCCACCCGCTCTCGTCAAACGATCAACTCCTAGTGGTTGGAGAGGAATACCGTCCTCCCTTTTACGGCCATGTTTTTTTTCTTGGACTTCGTGATCATTTGATCTCACCATTCACAACTGGTTACGAAGGCACCGCCATCGAAAGTCTTTATCCAAGCAACACCGACATGTTTAGGAAGGCCAAGGCTCAGGGGGCAACTGTCGGCTACGTTCATGCCTTCGGCGGTGAATCTGATCCACTCAATGGAAACCTCGGCGGTGGTAAAGGCTACATGGTCGATGCAGCGCTGGGAACAACCGATGCCGTCGAATGGTCAGACCCAGGGCACGCCGGCTTCTTCCCATGGTACGCCACACTCAATAACGGCTTAAAAGTTACGGCCGTCGGTGGAGAAGATTCCATCAGCAACCTACAACAGAGCAAGCTCATCGGTTCTGTTCGGACCTACGTATATACAGGTGCGCGAGGCTTAGACCTGAAAGCATGGCTAGCAGGGTTACGTCAAGGACGAGCATTTGTGAGTAGTGGTCCACTTATCGAGCTGACGATAAACGGTCGTCTGCCTGGAGAAGAAGTGAAAATTTCTTCGCATGGCGATCAAACCGTACAAGTCAAAGCCCAAGTTCGATCCATTACACCTCTACGCAAAGTTGAACTGATCTTCAACGGCAAGGTTATCCAAGAAATCGCCCTCGGATCAAACCGACGAACCGCTAACTTTGAAGCGACTCTCCCTGTGCCTCGTAGCGGATGGTACCATCTAAGAACTGTGGGAGACACATCGGAACGCCATCCCTTAGACGTACCGTATGCTCAGGCTTTCACCAATCCAGTATGGGTGTTAGTAGGCGATCAACCCGTTCGCAATAAAGCTGCTGCTGAGTACTCGATGAAATGGATCGATAAACTTCGTGGAATGGCTGAAGCCTGGCCTGGCTGGCGCTCGGATAAGGAGAAAACTCACGTTTTCACTCAATTCGACAAAGCAAGGGCAATCTACGAACAGTTTGCCAAAGAAGCAAAATAAGCCCCTGCAAGTACCATCGAATTTCGAGTCCAGCACTAACCTTCAGAAGAGGTCACTTCAGAGGTGCAGACAAACGCAATGTCCTCACGCAAAGAGTGCCACACAGAACAATACTTCTCGGTCGACAAAGCCAGGGCGCGTTCTACGTGCTTCGGCGCCACATCTCCAGTTACCACAAAGTGAAGTTCCATTCGAACGAACCGACGAGGTACTTCCTCAGTACGATAACCCTTAAGAGTCGCCCGAACACCGCTGAACGAATGACGGCCTTTGGTAAGAATGTGAACCACGTCAACAGCCATGCACCCGGCCAATCCGAAGGCAACAGCCTGCATCGGTGACGGGCCGGCCTCGCAAGCACTATCAAGCACGAAGTCAACCGCGCCGGATCGTCCTTTGAATTTCAGAGCATTATCCCAAGACAAATTTAGACTTACCGAAGGTTGAATCTTTGTCATAGGGAGATCATAGTAGAAGGCACAGCAACCATACTAGTTTCTCATTAAAAATTTTTCCCACCCTATAAGTAGCCATACCCTCATCCGCATGAGAGAATGACACAGTTCGAGTCGCGGGATACCAAAGCAACCATAAATCCCTAACAGCCAGAATTTTAAGGGTATTGTGAGGAATAATCCTTTGGTTTGATTTTCATTTGTTTTTGTGTGCACCTTCTTCTACACCCTTTTGATACTGACGTCAGTGCCGGGAGCCCAAACATCAGACAGTGAAATGGAACAGGCCCTAAAACTTCACAAGTCAGTTCCTCTAATCGATGGACATAATGACTATCCAATAAGGGTCCGAGAACAGGCGGCTGGTGACCTGTCAAAGCTTGACATTACCCAACCTCAACCAAACATGATGACCGATTTCGCTCGACTCCGCGCGGGTGGAGTCGGAGGTCAGTTTTGGTCAGTTTTTGTTCCGGCAAGTATGCAGGGAAAAGAAGCTGTCAGAGCCACGCTCGAACAGATCGATACAGTGTACCGCATGGCAGAACGTTGGACGGACGCCCTCGAAATTTCCCTTACTGCCGACGACGTCGAGCGCACATTTTCGAAGGGAATGATCGCCTCATTAATCGGCATGGAAGGTGGACATTCAATTGATTCATCACTTGGTACACTGCGTATGTTTCACCGCCTCGGTGCACGCTACATGACACTCACTCATGGACGTAATACACCCTGGGCAGACTCCAGCACAGACGAACCCGAGCACGGTGGCCTCACGAAGTTCGGCGAAGCAGTTGTTCAAGAAATGAATTGGCTCGGCATGCTCGTAGATTTAAGCCACGTGTCACCAGACACAATGAAGGATGCGCTGCGTGTTACTACCGCACCAGTAATTTTTTCACATTCGTCAGCTCGTGCTCTCTGTGACGTACCTCGGAATGTACCAGATGACGTCCTCAAACTATTACCTGCAAACGGTGGCGTCGTCATGGTTACTTTTGTTCCCGGATTCTTATCCGAAGAAGTCGCCTCGCATAATCAAGCCAGGAATGCCGAAGAGGCAAGACTTAAATCTAAATATCCACACAGCCAAACATCCGTCGATCGTGGCCTGACAAATTGGGATCAAGCCAATCCGGCGCCTCGCGCGACAGTTGCACAAATCGCAGATCACGTGGACCATATTCGATCTATGTCTGGTATCGATCACATCGGAATCGGCAGCGACTTCGATGGGATCAACGCTGTCCCACAAGGAATGGAAGACGTGTCAAAGTTTCCAGTATTGACTGCAGAATTAATTCGCCGTGGCTACAGTGACGAAGATATTAAAAAAATACTTGGACTTAATGTTCTCAGAGCAATGCGTCAGACAGAAGCCCGTGCTGCCGAACTCCGCAGAAAACGACTGCCATCGGCAGCAACTATCGAGGAGTTGGACGGATACGAACGCCCACTACGACTTGTTATCCCGTAAAAGGCTTTTGAAAGTCGATCGCTTTTCCTATGTCCTTAGAAGACTAGGGCATGAACTCGGTGTAAACATCTTCGTCGTTCGTGCTCGGCCCGAACTGTACAGGAAGTTTCTCAACGGAATCACGAAGCAGCTGATCTGCTTTGACTTCCTGACCTAAATTACGATACACCGCCGATTCACCATAGCTGCGACCTGCCAAAACGTAGTCTCGTTTCTCTTCATCAAGATTAACCAGATACGGATCAGTTGACGGGGCAACTTTTTCCAGCACAGAACGATAGAAAGTCGCTAACTCTAAAGACCTGAACCAGTCAATTGTTCCTGCTCTCTGCTCTCGATGTGTAATTGGCGCCAAATATTCAATGAGCGGCCGATCGTCGGTGTTAATGGGCCCATCAGGCACTAAATCTTTGGCCTCTCCAAGATTACCGGCATAGAACGTTAGTGTATTGGCCATTAATGCATCTTCTGAAATCTGGTTGTTGCCGGCCAAGACACGTCCCTTCGACAGAAGAGCTCTTGGACTTAGTGGTTCAAGATCCATAGACCCAACTAGGGCAACGATTGGTTTGTTTGGGAAAAAATCGCCGCGCCAGAGAACCACATCCTGAAATACCGAAAGCATCGTCCGCGCAATAATAAAAAATTCCTCTGACGACAATTGATACAAAGGCAGCCACTGGACAAAGTGTCCTCCAGATTTTAAGCGATTCCGTGCCGCCTCAAAGTGTTCCCTCGTGTAGAGATTTCCTACATCCGCTCGCCACGGAATAAACAGGGCGGCAATGATGACATCGTAAAGTTCCGCACTGCCAAGGAGCTGATTTCGACCATCTCCTACAACAATCTCAACACGTGGATCAGTGAAAAGGCCATTTGACGCTTCCCTAAAATGTCCCGCTGCTGCCCGAACGACCTCTGGCAAAAGTTCGCAAACAACTAGGCGTTTGACCGGTAGGCGAAGTGCCGCGCCAGCCGTAATGCCAGTTCCCAGTCCAAGTATGAACACAGACTCAGGAGACGGATGCCCCATCAGCGGAATTAGTGCCTGGTTCTGCTCATGTTCACGCGCGGCCGTCCCCCCAAGTGAGTAGTAATTGTTCACTTTAATCAACCGACCATTATCTCTCTCCACAACCGCCACAACACCGTAACTGTCTTCAGAAACACTGATCACCCGCTCGTTACGTTCGGGATTCAATCGAACACTCGGCATCTGGCCTGGATTCAACACAAGGACCAGAAAGAAAATTCCCACGATTGGTAATAATCGGAAAACTGACTTAAAACGAGAGGCCGGATCGGTCGCCATCACTGCCAACAGCAGGTAGGCAATACCGAATAGCCGAATCGTTCCCCAAAGTCCAACCGAAGACAACAGAAAAAACCCCACTACGAGGGATCCGAGAATCGCGCCTAGCATGTTAACTGCAGTCAATCGGCCAAGTGTAGGTCCAGCTGTCATCCGCCAGCTCTCAGCCACACGGAGCACGTAAGGAAATACACTGCCAACCAGAAGCCCAGGCAATAGCAATACCACTGTTGTCGAAACGAAGATGGATACAAGATAGCTGTTCCAACCTTCAGCAACCGCACCGACATATGTCAAACCTTCTGTTATCCATACAAACAAAAATGACGTGGCCGCCACCCAAAGACCAGACAATGTCAGTAGACAGGTCAGGATTATTCTCGGCCGTACTCTGAGCCGACAAAGACCACGAGCAAGAAAGCCCCCAACAGCCAAGGCGAGTAAAAAAACTAGTAGAACAATCGAAAAAGTGTAAACAGAATTCTGCAGAACCTGGGCGAACATCTGCGTCCAAGCAACCTGAAGCCCCAAGGCCAGGAAACCAGATGCAAAAGCCACCATCCAAACAACGGTTGTATTTGCATCTCTCCCATGAGTGCCATTTCGTCGTTTCGCGGCAGGGCGCCGATTAAGTGATTTATGATTTGTGTATCCACTCCGACCCACCCAACACGCTGTCACTCCAATTCCCACACTGAGACCAATGGCAAGTATGTAAGAAGTGGTGAAGCCGAACGCGATAGGCATGTAGAAACCAGCCATAAAAGCCCCAGCCGCAGCACCCAAGGTATTCAAGGCGTAAAGGAGAGTGCCTGTTTTTCCTAGGCTACGGTCATGCCTGATCAGGTACTGTCCCATCAGGGGAAAGGTGCCACCCATCGCGAAAGCCGCTGGAAATAGAATGCCTAGAGCTAGCACAAACTTAGATGCGATGAGCCACGGAAGACTCCCATCGGTCAGTTCGTAGAGCGGTTCATATATCCAGTGATAAAAGTCTAGTAACTTAAAGTAGAGCAAGCCGGTTATTCCGACGACAATTTCCAAAATCCCATACGCCACAAGGCAATTCGTAAAGCGGGGGGCATAAGTCCCCCAAACATAACTGCCTGTTGCAATACCAAAAAAAAACACCGCTAGAGTAGTCGCTGTCGCGTGTGCCCCACTCCCGAACAAGAGCCCAAGTTCCTTCAGCCACAACACCTCATATAGCAGGCCTGTGAATCCAGAAAGAACAAATAACAAAAACGCAAAAACACGCTCTGTTCGTAACGACGCGAAATAACGACTCATATTCAGTATGGGCATAATAACGAACCGCTAGTAGCAGTCAGACTACTTGATAGTTTTAAGCCGACCTGATCGTATCTGTATCGAGTATCACTGATGTAAAATCTTGAGGCCATAGATTTTTTATTCTTGTGATAACTCGCCAAGAAGCAGCCAACCGATTATGATGCTAGCGCAAGTCAGGTTTACCGTCTGAAGAAATCGACAGGAGGACAAGAATGGGGATAACAACAGCACTGGCGGTGTCATTACTGACCATCGTACCAGGCCAGGCCCAGACGGCAGGAGATAAGGCCGTCGAACCAGCACGTGCACCAGAAACAGAGCGGGTCAAAGCTGATGGCATAGAAGATCTTCTCGCTGACGGGAAGGTATTCTTTTTAGATGTTCGTAACCCGGGAGAACTCGAAGAGAACGGGACTCTCGAGGGCTACGTCAATATTCCCATCGACCAACTTGAGGGGAGGTTAGATGAACTGCCAAAAGATCGTGCCATCCTCACTGCTTGAAACGGCGGTGGACGTGCTGCGCGTGCCGCAGCCTTACTAACTAAAAATGGTTTCACCTCTGCCGGCTTCTGTGGTCTTCGTAACTATAAAGGCAAGAAAATCTATCCGAAGGCCAAGCAAAAATCTCCAGAGGCAGACAAGTCTTCTGCATAAAACTCTGACTTTGATTGTCCTTAGAGAAAACTGATTACTTGTGCGTAAAGAACGATAAACTGAACAGGTCCTGAGAATTATCCTCGGCCGAGATTTTCGTGACTTTCAGTGAAAAACAGATCGCTCGATATTATGACGTAAACACCGCGAGCTTCCTACGCTACGGTCAAGGAGGAAAACTCGGCGTCATGCACCGAGCGGTGTGGGGGCCAGGTATTACAAGCCGGAAGGATGCCTTTACATTCGTAAACGTCCAACTTGCTAAACAAGCGGCTTCACTACCGAGCGACCATCCCGTTCTACTCGATCTTGGATGTGGCATCGGGGCCACTCTTGTCGACCTTGTTGATCGCACAGGGGGACGAGGTGTTGGTATTACTAACAGTCAGGTACAGTTCGAACTCGCCCGTCAATACCAACAACAAAAAGATGGACAGACAATAAGAACTGAATTTCTCTTCGGAGACTTTTGCGACTTAAAGCTAAATACAGAGATCGACCTCGCCTACGCGATTGAGTCATTCGTATTAACACCGAATCCGAAAAGTTTTTTTTCAACACTCGGTCAGTCCTTACGTCGTGGAGGACAGCTCGTTATCTGTGACGATTTTCTTAGTGAAGGAATTCAGCGCGACGCACTAGTAGAGCACGAACGTCGATGGCTGACCGAATTCGAACAAGGATGGTGCATCAATGCTCTAATGAAACCTTCGGAAACAGACCGTCTAGCCGAGGAGTACGGGCTCCATCTGATTAACGATCATGATTTGAGCGGCATGCTTGATCTTGATCGTTTTCGCGATGTAGTGATTCAGATTCTCGTCGCGCTTGGACGTAACCTCCCTCTCAAACATCCCCGCTGGATGAACCTGCTTGGCGGCAACGCTCTTCAACAATGTCTCAAATCAGGCTTAATCCAGTATCGTCTTCGCACCTGGCAAAAATGATTCAGATTTGGTAAGCACGACCTCAGACTGATCAGACTGAGACACTACCGAGCATTCGGTAAGCTCACAAGATTGGCAAACATACGATAAGCGCCAGGCACTCCTGCTGGAAGCTGCCTAAACCACGAATACGAGGTATAGATGTAATGTCCTCGACCGAGTTTAGCGTAAACCTGGCCACCACGCTGGGGGGCTTCTCCTGGATCAAAAGACTCGAGGAGGGGAATAAACCGATCATCAAAACTGGTAAAAGCATAGAGGTTACGCTCTTGTACCCAACCCTCCCAATCTTCATTCACGATCTGATTCGGAAAAAGAAAGACAGGATGATCAGTCTCAAGAATACGAACGGGAGCTCGTTCATTCGACACCCGCGAACGCATCTCAGCAGGAAACGGCGTGAGATTATCTCGTACGTAATTGGTCTGTTGGTATTGGACAATTAGAGTTCCTCCCTGACGTACATAATCAAGGAGTCTTTCATGGTGACTGACGAAATCTGGCCTGGCTTCAGATGCACGAATGCCAACCACGATCGTGTCAAACCGAGAGAAATCGCCACTTCTTAATTCATCTGGACCGAGCATCGTTACCGTGAGCCCCATCTGGATAAGGGCCTCTGGCACCCGATCTCCACTACCCATGATGTAGCCCACTGTGACGGGCGCCACATGAAAATCCACCACTTGCAAGAGAATTTCGGCAGGCCGATAGATTCTATGAGTTTGAATGTGTGGATAGGCAATCGTCTGCATTTCAGTATCGAAACTCTCGTCTTCAACGACAGCCAGAGCACGTATCCTATGAGACCCTACGACCAACGGTTGAGATGAGCTAACAGAAAAATCAGCCGTAGCCATGTCTCCTTTAGTGTCTAACGTGAACGGTACTTTCGCTGGGGTTGCCATCCAACCATCAGGAAGATTTAGCCGTACCCATCCCGTCTGTGGCTGAGCCACATGACTCTCAATACGAACTTCGAGACGGCAATCCTTACAAGACTCACTAATTGGGATTACTTTAAGGTCAGAATCGAGAGCTACGGTAATGGCAGGAACCACATCAACGTTCCGCCGCAATTCGCCACGAACAGGATCAGCAAAACGAAATTGAAGCGGTTTGACAACCTCAACCAACACACCACCAATTTCTACCGAAACACGACCATGTACAAGAGGTGGCGCAAAAGGTTGATTCTGCAAATCACCCTCAGGCCAAGGAAACACTTCGCCCTTACGTGACTCAATTGACTCAATCAACCAATAGGGCTGAACTACCTGCGCGTCTGATGGAACCACTACTCGAAATGATTCCTGCCGATCGGGTTTCTCACGAAAAAACCGTGCGAATCTCCGTTCCTCCGTAGGTTTAGCTTCCCGATAGGTCTCTACAGACCAACCCGTGGGAGCCTCAAGAATCATTTTGTCGATCGTCGTTATCGTCGGTGCAGCTAAATATGCATTTAATTTCACGAGAACTGAATCACCAGACGTCACGGTCTCGGTATTTGACAACACGTCAACCACTAGCCCAGCGGCATGTACTAGTGATGCCTCGAACTCCTTTTCCTTATGCTGGAGGAGAAAACTAGCTTCGGCCGCCATCGGTGAATCGTCCGTTATCATCTCGAGTGCACGTCGTACCGAACGCAAACCCTCAGCTAAAATTGGAACAATTTTCCAAGAAGCCTCAACATCGAGATCTAACAGGGCGAGCTTTGCAGCGCGATCAATCACCCGGAGCTCAGTTTCCAGGATTTCGTCAGAGAGACCAGCCAACTTCGCCAAACCTTGAATTGATACATCGAGCCCATCAAAAATATCCTGCTCGTTGTCTGTAGCTTCAAACGAGCTGCTGATAAGTCGAAGTCCTGATGTACGAGCACCTCGAAACTCGATCACTCCCATCTTTTGAGACTTATGTTGACTTCGACCTTCCATAGCAATCTCAGCATAACTCCGTCCGATCAAAGGATCGTATTCACCGGTCTGTATCCGTAAAGTTGGCGGATTGGATGGGTCGTGTCGAAAACCTTCACCAATATAAAACTTTTTAGCCTGCCAAGTCTTCATTCCTTCTGCTAGTTGCTCGGGAAATTGTTCAGAATCTGCAGCAGCCTGAAAAGCTAAAGAAGCCAGATGTCCCGCCATTTGATGTTGGCCATGACCGTCCGCCTCTGTGCCGCTAAAACGCGACGTTATAACGAGCGGACGAAACAAACGAATCGCCCTTACCATATCTTTTAAAACGTTTTTCTCTCCCCATTTTTCTGAGGCTTCAACACGAGTTTTCGAATACCCAAAGTCCACAGCACGCGTGAATAACTGTTCACCGCCATCCAGCTTACGCGCCTGTAAAAGCTCTTCAGTTCGTATAACACCAAGTGCCTCAAATAACTCTGGTCCGATAACGTTCTGACCACCACCACCTCGCGTAAGCGACAAGTAAGAAGTTCGCGCATGACTACCAAGGGCTAACTTTGCGATTAACGAAGTATCCTCATCATCAGGATGAGCCCCTATATGCATAGCGCTGGCCGTCGTTTGTAATCGGCTTAATTTTTGTACAAGGCCAGCAACACCAAGATTGTAAGTAGGACGAATCTGAGTCCGACCGATTACCAATGCCCCAGCCACAAGACAACATCCCGCCGAAATCAAGACAAATCGAAGAAAAAGTCGCATAAACACCAATAAGCTTATCTCAATTTCAGTCTCTACCTTAGTTTCACGATTGCGTCAGACTGCCTTGTGTGAGTACAGTCACAGTGGCTGGAAGCTGACCGCAGTCATAGTTCTGTAATTGATGTGCGCATCAGCAACAACGGCCGTATTAAGGAGCCTCTATGGTCGATGCAGAACTTCTCAAAATTCTCGTATGTCCGGAAGACAAAACCCCCGTGAGAGTTGCTGACGAAGCGACTCTAGAAATACTGAATATGAAAATTCGTGAAGGCGAGGCGTCAACTCGTAGTGGTCACAAAGTTACTGAAGAAGTGACTGAAGGGCTCGTCAGAAAAGACGGGAAATACCTCTATCCGGTTCGAGACAATATCCCAGTTATGCTCATCGATGAGGCAATTCAAATCAGAACTAGTGCCGAATAGCTTCGCTGAACTATCGACATCCCCTTTGGTAGGTTTCCCGTGAATATTTTTTATCCATCTCTAACCTTTGGCCTCCTGCTTCTTCACTCAAGCTTCGCGCTAAGTCACGCCGAAATCACTGGAAGAGAAGTGCTCAACGTTCGACCAGAAAGATCGGGCGGTTTGGTCTCCTTGTCCGACAGGCACTCTCCCCATAGATCAAGAAAACGACAGACTAGAGAAATTCAAAAAGACCCCAACATATCAAATCGTGTCGAGCACTTAGTTGAAACAGCCATCGATATTGGGGAACTTCCTGGCGCTGTTGTCTTAGCCGGAAGCCATGATTCTGTGTTCTACAAAAAAGCATTCGGAAACCGCGCTGTCGTACCACAAGTTGAAAATATGACGACAGACACGATTTTTGATCTCGCGTCGCTTACAAAAGTTGTCGCTACAACAACCAGCGTCATGATCCTACTCGAGAAAGGGCAGCTTAGTCTTCGCGATCGAGTTTCCAGTTACATCCCAAATTTTAACCGGTACGGTAAGTCACAAATTACCAACGGCCATCTTCTAACACACATGTCTGGTTTACGCCCAGATGTCGATTTAACGGATCCTTGGGCAGGGTACGACACAGCCATCGAACTCGCTTCCCGTGAAGTGCCCATGTCACCTCCAGGAACAAAATTCATATATAGCGACATTAACTTCTTTCTGCTCGGCGAAATCGTATCTAAAGCTAGTGGGCTCACGCTGGACCAATTTACTCAAAAACATATTTTCCATCCTCTAGGAATGACAAACACTGGCTTCTCCCTGCCCTCCTCAATGGTGCAACGTATTGCCCCAACGGAACCATGTCAGAGACACGATCCAGTCTGCAACGAATCCAGTCTTCAGATGTTACGAGGGATTGTGCATGACCCAACGGCAAGACGAATGGGCGGTGTAGCTGGACATGCAGGCCTGTTTAGTACCGCTAGTGATCTGGCGGTTTTCTGTCAAATGTTACTCAATGGCGGCACTCGGAACGGGATACAAATTTTGTCTCCCTTATCAGTGGCCCGAATGAGTTCACCTGCAACACCATCATACGAGCCCAATGTAAGGGGCCTCGGTTGGGATATTGACTCAGTCTTCTCCGCAAACAGAGGAGAACTCTTCTCCGCTGGATCATTCGGCCATACAGGCTTCACTGGTTCCTCACTCTGGCTCGACCGAACGACTGGTACTTTCCTTGTATTTCTATCGAGCCGACTTCACCCAAACGGCAAAGGCAACGTCATAAAACTCCGCGCTCGAGTAGCAACTGTTATAGCCGCTACGTTACCGAAAAAGATCGTTGCCGAAACGTGGGATAAGGGTCTGTTTCAGCCAAAAATCTGGACTCCAGAAAGCCTACAAAATAACACTCGGGTAAACACACTCGGAGGAGTCGACGTGATACGGGAAGACGGATTCCAGATCTTACAAAACAAACGGATCGGCTTATTAACCAATCAAAGCGGCTCGTCCAAAGATGCTATTTCAACAATTGATCTTCTGTGGGAAGCAAAGGAGGTTCAACTTGTTGCACTGTTCAGTCCAGAACATGGCATCCGTGGTCAACTCAACGGTCCAGTGCCATCATCCAAAGATCAAGACACTGGCCTCACGATTCATTCTCTCTACGGTGACACACGACGCCCAACAGCTGAGATGCACTCTGGTATCGATACAATCGTTGTTGACCTTCAAGACATCGGTGCTAGATTCTATACCTATGTCAGTAGCGTAGCCTATGTACTCGAGGCTGCAAAAACACTCGGCGTTGAAGTCATGGTCCTCGATCGGCCGAACCCGATCAACGGATTCTCAATCGAAGGCCCAATGCTTGACATCTCAGCTCTCGGTTTCACCGGTTACTTCCCAATGCCGATCCGCCACGGTTTAACGATCGGGGAACTCTCAAAACTAATCAATGCCGAAACTAATATTAATGCTGACCTCAAGATCATAAATATGGAAAATTGGCGTCGGGAACTTTGGTTCGACCAAACCGGTTTACCCTGGGTGAACCCATCACCAAACATCCGAAACCTGACTCAAGCGATACTCTATCCTGGTATCGGAGCCCTCGAAGGCAGCAATCTTTCAGTTGGCCGAGGAACAGACACTCCCTTCGAACAAATCGGTGCTCCCTGGATTGACGCGGTCGCACTCTCCAAAACACTAAACGAACGGATACTCCCAGGAGTTAGTTTTTACCCTATAGGTTTTACACCAAAATCGGACAAGTACGTCGGGGAACATTGCAATGGGATATCTATCATAGTAACGGACCGGAACAAACTTAAGCCTGTCAGGATCGCTATTGAGATCGCTTCCGTTCTATACCGCCTGTACGGTGACACTTACGAGCTAGATTCGACGGAAAAACTCCTTGGCTCACAAGATACAATCACACGAATTCGTGCTGGAGAAGACCCTGAAAAAATTGTTTCCACGTGGGAAATTGATGAAATCAAGTGGCGTCAACTTCGTACACGCTATCTCCTGTATCACTGACAACTTGATCTTTATTTGGAGACCTCTCCTCTAGTGGAACAAGCATTTCTTATCACCCGGTCAAGTTCCTACTACAATAGTCTTGTCTTGGACCCATTAGAGCCTTAGGAGTTAGCCGATGAAGCTTCTATATCACCTGTTACCCGTAATCTTCATCGTGACCGCCTGCGGCGAATCGTCTTCAGAATCGCCTAAAGAAATAATCCGATCATCAGCACCAGCAACCACTGTTTCAATTGACAAATCAGACTACCCCGTATTCCCCGATGCCGATGAAGGAGCCGACACCAACGTATCGGCCGAAGAGGGTGGTCGAGGATTCATGGGTGAAGGGTGGCAAACAAACGAAGACTACGATTTCGTTGGTGATCCCAGAGCAATTCGAGGTGGAAGATTACGTGAGTACGTCAGAGATTTTCCAGGAACACTCAGAATGGAGGGGCCTGAGTCGAACACATATCTTAACTCTATGATTCAGGGATTGGTCTACGAAACTCTACTCACGATGCATCCAACCACTCTTGAATACATGCCCGCCCTCGCCACACACTGGCAAATTTCTGAGGATAAACTAACTTACCGCTTCCGGATCAATCCAAACGCACGTTGGCCCGATGGAAATCCAGTTGTTTCCGCTGATGTCATTGCCACTTGGAAACTTATGTTAGATAAAGGTCTCCAGGCACCCATGAGTGCTCTCGTGTGGAGCAAATTTAAGGAACCGGTACCGGAGAGTAAATATATCGTCAGCGTAACAAGTACACGTCAGAACTGGAGAAATTTTCTATACTTCTCTCAGTCTCTCCCCATCTTCCCAGCACACGTTCTAGAAAATGTAGACGGAGCAACTTATTTAAAAGATTACAATTTCAAGCTCTTGCCTGGGAGTGGCCCCTACACCATCGAGGAATCCGACATCAACAAAGGGCGTTCTTTAACAATTCGCCGCCGAACAAATTATTGGGCCGACGGCCATCGCCGTAACGTTGGCGTCAATAATTTTGACGAAATTCGTGAAATTGTTGTTCGCGACGAAAACATCGCGTTCGAAATGTTCAAGCGCGGGGACTTAGACTACTACTCCGTAGCCCGCGCTAGAATCTGGGTTGAAGAACTTGATTTTGACAATGTTAAGCGGGGCTTGGTACAGAAGCGTAAGATCTTTACCCAAGATCCAAGTGGTATTGCCGGACTTGCCTTCAACACACGAAAGCCTCCCTTTAACGACCTTAGGGTACGAAAAGCCCTTTCATTAGCACTCAACAGAAAGCTCCTACTCGAAAAGTTATTTTACAACGAGTACCTACCGCAAAATTCATACTACGCTGGCACGATTTACGAAAATCCTAATAATCCCAAAAATCTATATGATCCAAGCAAGGCCCTTGAGCTTCTCAACGAAGCTGGTTGGCAAGAACGAAATGACAGAGGACAGTTAATGAAGGATGGAACACCACTGAGTATAGAGCTGCTCTACCATAATAAGTCCTCTGAACCTTTTCTAACAATTTTTCAGGAAGACCTGCGAAAACTAGGCGTCGGGCTGAATCTTCGGCTGGTAACGCCAGAAACGCTCTTCCAATTACTCATGGAACGAAAGTTCGATCTCACATCTATCGCTTGGGGCGGCCTACTCTTTCCCAACCCCGAAACGTCTTTCCACTCAACGCTAGCTGATGTCGATAACACCAATAACATTACCGGCGTCAAGAGTGCCAGAATCGATGAGATTTGTGATGCCTATGACGAAATGTTTGACGTAGACGAACGCACAAACGCAATTCGAGAAATAGATGGCATACTCGCAAGTGAGTATCACTACATCCTGCAGTGGTACGCACCAAATCAAAGACTTGCTTATTGGAATCGTTTCGGCCAACCCGAAGCCGCGCTAAGCCGATTTGGCGACTATAAAGATCTGGTCAACCTATGGTGGTTTGACCCTGAACGCTCTTCAGCCGTTGACCAAGCTCTCGGTGATTCTTCTCGACAGCTTGAGGTTGGACCTATAGAGGATCGTCACTGGTTAGAATACGCAGAACACGAAACAGATTCACCGACAACATCGCATTAGATATTTAGTTACAGCCTCTACGTATCCTTCATATCAATGACAAGCTACTTCATACGTCGTCTCCTGCTCATTATTCCGACTTTCATTGGAATTACGCTCGCCGTTTTCATGATCATGCACTTTGTACCTGGTGGCCCGGTCGAACGCCAGATAATGCAGTTTAGAATCGCGGCAATGACAGAAGGTGGGGCAAACACAGCCACTAGAATTGACGAAACCATTCCAGCCGAAGCCATAGAGGAAATGCGGCGTTACTACGGATTCGACAAGCCTGTGCACATGCGCTATGCCCATTGGCTGTGGAATATCCTGCACTTAGACCTTGGTAATTCCTATGTGTATCAGGATCCCGTCTGGGACGTTATCAAGCAACGATTTCCTGTGTCGATTTTCCTCGGGCTGGTCGGATTTGTACTTACTTATCTAATCTGTGTCCCATTGGGTGTAATCAAAGGAGTTCGACATGGTTCAAAATTTGATGTGATCAGCAGCGTAATTGTTTTTCTCGGCTATTCAACACCAGGCTGGGCACTTGGCACCGCACTGCTTGTCCTTTTTGGCGGTGGTAGCTTTTGGAACATTTTTCCCTTAGGAGGCTTCCGCCCCGACAACTGGGAATACCTCGGCTTGTGGCAGAAAATTTTAACGCAGCTTCATCACATGTTTTTACCTGTACTGTGTTACATGGTCGGGTCATTCGCAACTCTGACAATTCTGACCAAGAACTCACTGATGGAAAATTTAGGGCAGGACTATGTGCGAACAGCCTTTGCAAAGGGACTAACGGAGCGCCGCGTCATTTTTGTCCATACTTTACGAAACTCAATGATTCCGATCGCAACTGGACTTGGGCATGTCTTTAGTCTCATTCTCGCAGGTTCTTTTCTCA
Source organism: uncultured Vicinamibacterales bacterium (assembly GCA_964594555.1). GTDB lineage: Bacteria > Acidobacteriota > Vicinamibacteria > Vicinamibacterales > CAZQMT01 > CAZQMT01. Next base: position 6,063 of record CAZQMT010000008.1, on the reverse strand, counting down.
TTGAGCGCGTTTTTAACATCGACGGGATGGGTTATCTTGGTTACACCTCAATCCTACAACGGGACTATCCTGTCGCCCTCGGCATCTTGGTGATTTCGAGCCTGTTGTTACTGTTCGGCAACATTATCTCAGACGTGATCTACGCTGTTGTAGATCCACGTATTCGTTTCAAATGAACTCAGAAAACCTGCAAGAAAACATCGTAGTAAAGCAGGTTGAACCACCTAACTCTAGGCTTCACGCTTCACAATCGATTTTCCAAAAGCGGCTACGGAAATTTCGTGGCCTTAAACGCGGCTACTACTCTTTTCTAATACTTCTTAGCCTCTATGCTATTTCGTTCGCTCTCCCTGCTCTGACCAACGACAAGGCCTTGTTTGTCCAGTATCAGGGACGCTCGTACTTTCCCCTATTCACCTACTACGAAGCGTCCGAGTTCGGTATGGATGCGATCGGCGAACCGAACTACCGTGAGTTGGCGAAACGCCTAGCAGGAGACGTCGAGGGCTGGGTCTTGATGCCCCTCTATCCCTATGGTCCGAACGAATCACTCTTAGAACTTGATGGCGTTCCACCACATCCACCGTCGGCCGAACATCCATTCGGCACAGACGACCGCGGACGGGATGTATTCGTTCGTTTAGCCTACGGCTTCAATGTATCGATCACGTTCGCGATTCTCGTAACACTATTCTCTTTTGTAGTCGGCATTATCGTAGGGGCAATGCTCGGTTACTTTGGAGGCAGCACTGATATCTTGGGTCAGCGCTTAATTGAAATTTGGTCGTCTCTGCCCTTCCTGTACACAATTATTATTATTGGCTCAATTGTCGTTCCAGTTTACGTCACAGGTCGAAACTTAGTACTACAGCCCTCTTTTTGGTTATTGATCTTCCTGCTCTCAACCTTCAGTTGGATGGGCATCACCTACTACGTTCGAGGCGAGTTTTACCGAGAGAAGGCCAAGGACTACGTGGGAGCTGCAATTGCTTTAGGAGCTTCAGAGACCTCAGTTATTTTCAAACACATTCTCCCAAATGCCATTACACCTGTTGTGTCTTTTGCACCATTCTCTATTGTGGCCAATATCTCTACATTGGTCGCTCTCGACTTTCTTGGCTTCGGTCTGCCCGCACCAACGCCAAGCTGGGGTGAACTGATCGGACAAGGCGTGAACAATCTTACGAAATTTTGGTTAGTATTCTTTCCGCTCGGGGCAGTGTTCCTTACTCTACTTCTTGTGGTGTTTGTCGGCGAGGCCATCCGAGAAGCGTTCGACCCAAAAGAATTCTCAAGACTTCACTAGTAGTCATTATGACATCTGACACCACCGTTAAACGAGACAAGCTCCTCGATGATAGAGTTACTACTGAACCTACCGTAACTTCTTCTCGAGAACCCTTACTCTCCATCCATGAACTCGCCGTAAATTTCAAAACGGAATCTGGTATCGCACGAGCTGTTGATGGAGTGGACTTCGATGTACGGCCGGGTGAAGTTCTTGGACTCGTTGGTGAGTCCGGTTCTGGTAAAAGCGTAACCGCACTCAGCATCCTTCGATTGATTCCAGACCCACCTGGAAAAATTATTTCCGGAAGTGTTAATTACGGAGGCCAAAATCTTCTCACTCTCTCGTCTGAAGAAATCCGTCATATAAGAGGGAACGAGATCAGTATGATCTTCCAAGAACCCATGACTTCACTGAACCCTGTGTTTACGGTGGGTTTTCAAATCACAGAAGCCATTCTTGAACACAGGCGAGGTTCGCGACAAGATGCACTCGAGCACGCAGTGGAAATGCTAAACCTGGTAGGCATTCCTGAACCTCGTGAGCGGATGGATGATTTTCCGCACTTGTTCTCTGGTGGAATGCGTCAGCGGGTCATGATCGCGATGGCACTGGCCTGCAAGCCCGCACTACTAATCGCAGACGAGCCAACAACTGCCCTTGACGTTACAATTCAGGCACAGATCTTAGAACTCATGTTAGACATCAGAACTCAGCAGAAAAATTCAGCCATCCTCTTAATTACTCATGATTTAGCGGTCATCGCTGAAACGTGTGACCGCGTAATGGTGATGTACGGCGGCAAGATCCAAGAAATAGCTCCCGTACGAGAAATCTTCAACAATCCGCTTCACCCGTACACCAAAGGCCTGCTCAATTCTCTACCTAGCACGGTTGAAAAAACACACCGTCTTCGAACAATTCCTGGAACGGTGCCCAGCATCCACGATCTACCAACTGGTTGTAAATTCTGTACAAGATGCGATGAGAAACTCGAGAGCTGCGAAACGGTCGAACCTGAACTTTTAGTCGTATCCCCAAGTCATTCAGTTCGGTGTCATCTCATGAGCGAACGCCAAGGATCCCAATAATCTGACCTCACACTTTCTAGTCCATGCAACCACTCCTTAAGATTGAAAACCTTCGTGTCTCATTCCCTGTACTTAGTGGAGTTTTACTACGTAAAACAGCAGAAGTGACTGCCGTTGATGACGTGTCTTTTGACTTGGCTAGTGGAGAAACTCTTGGACTCGTAGGCGAGTCTGGCTGTGGCAAAAGCACTGTCGGCCGCGCAATAGTCAACATTCTCCACGCCATGAGCTACGGAGTGAAAATTTCTGGGAAGATTCTGTATCGAGATGGCGAGAAAACCATCGACCTTCTGCAATTAAATCGGTCTTCGATGAGACCGTTTCGTTCGAAGATTCAGATGATCTTTCAAGATCCATTTTCATCTCTAAATCCACGTATGACAATTCAGGAAATCATCGAAGAACCACTAAAACTTCACTCCTCGACATCCGCGACGGAGCGGAAGGACCGGATTTGGTGGTTACTAGAAAAAGTCGGCCTCACTCGTGAACAAGCGGGCCGGTATCCACATGAATTTTCAGGTGGTCAGCGTCAGCGAATAGGTATCGCTCGAGCTTTGGCAACAAACCCAACTATCGTGATCGCAGACGAACCAGTCAGCGCTCTCGATGTTTCGATTCAAGCTCAAATCATAAACCTCATGCAGGATCTTCAAGAAGAGTTCAATCTGTCTTATCTCTTTATCGCGCATGATCTATCAATCGTTCGCCATATCTCAAATCGAATCGCGGTGATGTACCTTGGCAACCTCGTCGAGCTAGGACCTGCAGAAACCATCTATCAAGACCCACTGCATCCGTATGCTCAAGCACTACTATCCGCAATCCCCCAACCAGGGTTTGAAACACCCCATAGAGAAAGAATTAGACTTACCGGAGATATTCCCACCCCACTACATAAACCCTCAGGCTGTGGATTTCGTACAAGATGTCCGATTGCACATCCGTCGTGTGCGCTTGAAGACCCTGAATTAGAGTTCCACCGTGATCGCCTGGTCGCGTGTCCCAGGATTTCATTATGAACGCAGTCTTAGCCACACTTGCATGTTTTGTCATCTATCTACTCGGCTACCATCTATATGCCAAACATATCGCTAGGCATGTGTTTCAACTCAATGCAGACGCTGTGACCCCAGCACACTCTATGAGAGATGGGTACGACTACGTTCCAGCAAAAAAGTACGTCCTATTTGGACATCATTTTGCATCTATCGCAGGATTGTCTCCAATGCTTGGACCTGCAATTGCAGTGATGTGGGGCTGGGTACCGGCTATGCTGTGGGTAGTGTTCGGCACACTATTTATTGGAGCCGTACACGACTTCAGTGCCTTGGTCATCAGTATACGTGCCAAGGGTCAGTCAATCGGTAATATCGCAGAATCGATCATCGGACGTAGAGCAAAAAGTCTATTTCACGCAATCATTTTCTTTCTCATTGCACTCGCAATGGGCGTGTTCGTTCAGATCGTGGCACAACTCGTCTCAGTCGAGTTCTATCCAGAAGCCGTCTTTCCAACTTTCGCACTCATAGGACTAGCGGCCATTATGGGCATGCTGTTTTACAAGGTGGGCGTACCGTTAGGACGTCTGACAGCAGTAGCCTTTCCCCTGACTTTAGGAACTGTGGTGCTTGGTCTAGTAATACCAAAGCCAATTCTCACGCCGGACACGTGGAGCGGCGTACTCTTAGCGTACGCATTCCTCGCCTCAGTGTTACCTGTCTGGTTACTACTCCAACCTCGAGACTTTTTGAATTCGCTCCTTCTGTACTTGGGATTGGCTTCAATGTTAGGCGGATTTTTAATCATGCGACCGGATTTCGTGGCTCCGGCACTCGATATCCACCCTGAAGGGGCACCACCCATTTTCCCCTTTGTCTTTATTGTCATCGCATGTGGTGCCGTTTCAGGCTTCCACGCGTTGGTCTCGTCTGGAACAACAGCCAAGCAAATCAATAGCGAAGTTGATGCTCCCTTCATCGGCTACGGATCCATGATCGGAGAAAGTCTACTGAGTCTAGCCGCCATTCTCGCGTGCACGACAGGCTTCGCTAGCATCGAAGCGTGGCATGAACATTACGCAAGTTGGAGTGTCGCGCAGGGTCTTGGCCAAAGTATGACTGCTTTCATCAACGGTGCCGGACTGTTTGTAGCCCAGCTAGGTATACCAACTGAAACAGCCCGGGCATTTGTTGCACTCGTGGCAGTATCGTTTGCTATGACAACACTCGATTCTGGCACTCGGTTACTCCGCTACAACATCGAGGAAGTCTCAGACACACTCGGTTTAGGCGCCCTTCGACATCGCTACATTTCCTCGGCAGTAGCAGTCACTGCTATCGCCTTCTTCGCATTCTTTAAGATCGAAGGGCAACCGGCTGGACTCGCGCTGTGGGCACTCTTTGGAACGACAAATCAACTGATGGGCGGACTAACTCTTCTTGCAGTGACCCTGTATCTTATGCAGAACAAGCGTAACTATTTATACACACTACTCCCGATGGTATTCCTGCTCGTCACGACAGTTATCGCAATGGCCTTAAACGTAAAAACGTTTTTCCAAGGCGGACAAACTCTTCTTCTCGTAATCGGATTAGGATTACTACTTCTTGCTATCAGTCTAATTATTGAGGCAATCTACCGTTTCTTTGAATTTCGCTCGAGTTCTAATAACAATGATCAAAATATAGAAAATAAGGCAGTGAACGTTTAAGAAGAATCAGCGAGATCTGAGCTCATCCTATCGCGCGCATTAACATGTCAACCGCATTGTTAATTTGATCGTCTGCCTGACGATCATTATCAGTAACCGAGTAGAGCACAATGATGTAGTGGCCGCTACCAAGAGCAATTTTCAGCGTGGCGCGACTAGATGCCAGAGCGCCGGTATGGCCCACCCACGTCGGACGATCGCTCTTCGTGCCAGCCGTCAAGACCCACCCCATACCATAGAGACGACGAGGTCCCTCTGGCTGCTGTCGGTTCGTCATATCGAACCAAGCATCACTCGTGAGCAATGAGTGAGAACCGAATTTCCCTTGCTGTATTATCATGCGAGAGAATCGGGCCAAGTCACCAACAGTCGAGTAAATACCTCCGCCAATAAGAGGAAACTTGAGCCCGGCACCAAGTAGGTGTGGTGTTCCCTCATGCACCTTTTGACCCTCAGTGCCTGGCTTCGCCCCCGCTGACACATTGTGATCACCAAGCGGTGGAAAATAGGTGGTGCGTTCAAGTCCAAGTGGTCTACAAATGCGTTCTTGGAGCAGCACATCGAACGAACGCCCTGTCACAACTTCGGCAATCCGACCGATAACACAGTAACCAGCACCGCTGTAAGCGTACTGCTTTCCCGCTTGGGCGATCAGTTCCTGATTAGCTATCCCGTTAACTGATTCCTCGAGGCTCGAGCTAAAATCACGGATGAGGTTTCGTTGTTCATCCGATAGGGCCATTCGCTGACTAAAAATTCCTGAACGATGAATAAGCAACTCACGGAGTGTCGGTGCTCGCACAGCTGGTTCACCCCCAACAACTTCAAGATCACCGAACTGTGGCAACCACACATCAATAGGACGATCAAGCTCAAGCACACCTTCGTCGACTAAGCTCATAGCAACTGTTGAAGTGAAAGGTTTTGAAGTCGACCCAATACAGAACATGGTCTCCGCATCTACACGCGTC
>CAZQMT010000007.1:0-39889 GCA_964594555.1 uncultured Vicinamibacterales bacterium | reverse complement strand
GCAAGTTACTACCGATATGCCACAGTGTACATTTCACTTAGTGAACACGAGGGGTTTTGTGTACCACTTATTGAAGCAATGTCCACAGATGTCCCAATAGTTGCATACGCGGAAGCAGCTGTCCCTGAAACTCTTGGCGGGGCTGGACTTCAATTCTCACCTAAAGACCTTGAGTTCGCCGCCGAACTACTCGGATTGGTCGCTTATGACGAAGAAGTTCGTGCAGCCGTAATCGACGGTCAACGACAACGGCTCAAAGATTTTAGTGATGAGCAGATCGAAACACAGCTGAAAGAAACACTAGAAAAGCTCACATGAGCGATAAGAATTAAAAATTAATTTTGGAATCATCATTATGAAGATCGCCTTCATCGTTCAACGCTACGGCACTGAGATTCTGGGTGGTTCAGAATACCACTGCCGATTAATTGCAGAGCGCCTTTCAAGCCGCCATGCAGTCGAGGTGCTTACGACCTGTGCACGTGACTACATCACGTGGAACAACGAGTACACCGAAGGAACAGACCGTGTAAGAGGAGTTACAGTTAGACGATTTGAAAACGAGTGCGCCAGAGACATCGTCGCTTTTAACCGTTATTCTGACTGGATCTTCAATCATCCACACACCGAAAACGACGAATTCGAGTGGCTTCAGCAACAAGGTCCCTGGTGCCCAAAACTTTTATAGTTTTTGCAAAAAAACCACGAATCTTATGATGCGTTAATCTTCTTTACTTATCTGTACGCACCAACCGTACTCGGGCTGAAGATCAACCCTAAACGAAGCATCCTTGTGCCAACAGCTCACGACGAACCTGCAATTCACCTTTCTCTCTATCGTGATGTCTTTAAGCTGCCAGCAGGTATAGCGTACAACACCGAAGTTGAGCGTAAATTCTTAAAAACCAACTTCTCGATCGAGGCAATCAACGAAGAAGTCGTCGGCTGTGGAGTCAACGTCCCTCTCCACTACCTAACACCAACAGTCCACTCTTCTGGACCTGAAGATACATCAGCAGAAACCAACCCATTAAAAGAGACGACAAATCATTCCTCCTCTGGACCTCGTCGTTCACGAATCAACAACCGAGGTGAAACATTTAAAAGGAAACATCGCCTACATGGCCCCATTGCGCTTTACGGTGGACGTATTGATCCTGGGAAGGGGTGTGAAGAATTATTCGAGTACTACAGCACTTACGCAAATAACGGTGGCGAGGCAACACTTGTCTTAATGGGCGTTAAATTGATGCCACTGCCAGAAGAACCTTTCGTTAGGTTCGCAGGTCTACTCTCTGAACGAGAGCGACTTCAAGCTCTTGAAGCTGCGACGCTCGTGCTCGTCCCCTCACCCTTGGAGAGTTTGTCGCTATTGGCTCTTGAGTCTTTTGCTGTCGGCACACCGATTCTCGTAAACGCACGAAGCGATGTCTTAGTCGAACATTGCCGACAGAGTAACGCTGGACTTTATTATTCCGATCGTGACGAATTTGTCGAATGCATGAAACTCTTAATGGCTGACAAAAAACTCAGAACTGCTATGGGACGCAACGGCCAAAGCTACATACAGCAGCTCTATCGATGGGATGTTATTCTTGATAAATACGAACGAATGATCGAGCGAACGCAAGAACCTTTCAAGAACACTTCTCCAACAGCTTAATAAGAATCATACGTCTCGATCTGAAATCTTCTGAGCTGGTATTTTAGTTTCTTTTTTGGTTTGTCCCGCCGGCGCCTCCTTGACAACAGACTCATGGACCTTCGTTCCTGAACCATTACTTGAACGGCGGCGTTTCGTACGAATGTCATGACGTTTTATCATTTCATTTAATGTAGTCGGCTTGATTTTCAGAAGCTCAGCTGCTCGCTTCTGAACACCATCGGCCTTTCCTAGCATCGATTCGATAAGTCTCTTCTCAAATTCGTCCGTTGCATTCTTTAGTGAAATTCCTTCGCTCGGCAATGCGATCTGAGGCAACTCAAACGGTTGTGTTACGCGCACGTGGTCAGGAATTAACTCCTCTCCAATCCTCGTGCCAACGCTTAGGACGACAGCGCGTTCGATAACATTCTCTAATTCTCGTATATTCCCTGGCCAACTGTAACGCATTAGAAGATCAAGAGCCTCCGGCAATATTTCAAGACCCTCTTTGTTATTTTCCTGACCATACTTATCTAAAAAGTGATGGACAAGCAGCGGAATATCCTCTCGTCGCTCACGGAGTGGGGGCAGATGAATCGTGATCACATGTAGACGATAATAGAGGTCTTCGCGAAAGTGTTTATCCTCCGTCATCTGACGAAGATCAACATTCGTCGCAGCTACAATTCTGACATCAACCTTGATCGTATCAACTCCTCCGAGCCTCATAAACTCACGCTCTTGGATAACACGGAGTAACTTCGCCTGTGTTTCTGCTGGCACAGAGCCGATCTCATCGAAAAAAATTGTTCCCGTGTTGGCGATTTCAAATAAACCTTTTTTGGGCTGGATGGCCCCTGTAAACGCACCCTTCACGTGACCAAAAAGGTTAGATTCTAAAAGATCTGGTGGGAGACTACCTGAATTCACGGACACGAAGGGCTTGTCTGAACGTAACGAATTCGCATGAAGTGCTCGAGCCACAAGCTCTTTACCTGTGCCACTTTCACCCTCAATTAAAATCGTCGAACGACTCGGGGCAGCCTGAATAATCAAATCGAATACCCGTCGCATAGCCGGGCTTCGTCCGATAGTGCCAGCAAAATCATTTTTCTGAGACTGCAAACTTTGCTTAAGCGATCGATTCTCAACAAGTAATCGTCTACGATCTAAAGCATTACGAAGCACAGACAAAACCTCGTCGTTCTTGAATGGCTTCGTTATGTAATGAAAAGCACCAAGTCTCATAGCGGAGATCGCACTCTCAACAGATGCAAATGCAGTTACCATTACGACTGGAAGGTCCTCATCAATTTTTTTTAACTCTTCAAGTGTCTCAATCCCACTTCTACCGGGCATCATAACGTCTACGATGGCAGCATCAAACGGGAGTGTCCGTGCCAACTCGAGCCCTTGTTCACCACTCGAAGCGAGACGAACTTCGTAATTCTCTCGGACCAACAAAGTTTCAAGAATTTCACGCATGACAGCTTCGTCATCAATAACCAGTACCGTATTCTTTTGCTTCATCTGAGTGCTCACTCTTAAGCCCTTGTCTCACTTGAACGTTTGCTGCTTTCGTTTTGGAGCGGCAATTTCAAGCTGAATCGTGTCCCCTCACCTTCATTACTCTGGCAAGTAATCGTGCCTCCGTGTTCTTGGACAATACCGTAAGTGATAGAGAGCCCAAGACCAGTTCCTTCGCCGGTAGACTTCGTTGTAAAGAACGGGTCATAAATCTTCGACAAATGCTCACTTGGAATACCTGAACCTGTATCGGATATATCTACGACAATCGAATCATTCTTGTGAACTGTACGGATCGACAACCATCCTCCCGTGGGCATCGCATCTAGTGCATTCATCAAAAGATTGAGGAAAACCTGCTGGAGCTTATGTTGATTTCCAGAAACCATCGGTTCTTCGACTGACAACTCTTTTCTAAGCTCAATACTTGACCTCCGAAAACGATGTTCTAGAAGCGCGAGGACATCATTAACAACGATATTTAGATTCACGGGACCAGTTTCCACATTCGCCGGGCGAGCAAGATTGAGGAGGCTATTGACTATTTTCGCGGCACGAAACGTCTGGCTCTCAATTTTTTCGAGGAGCGGTTTCTGTGGATCATCAGAGTCGACCCCATCCAACAACATCTGAGTAAAACTTGAGATCCCAGTCAAAGGTGTATTCACCTCATGGGCGACACCAGCAGCCAGTAATCCAACAGATGCCATTTTCTCAGAAATTTGTAGCTGCTCCTCTAACTTAACTCGAGAAGTGATGTCATCAAAAATAAGAATTGTTCCAGCAGTCATACCATTCGGTGTCTTGAGAGGTGCAGCCGAAACGTCTACTAGAAGATCTTTCGGCTGAACATGTCTCGAGCGTAGAGAGATTCGAAACTCAGTTAAAGTAGGCGCCCTATTGTCTTGAGATAACCGAAGAGTTTCTACGAAGTTGATCTCGAATAATGACTCCAGGACACGGCCAATAGCCTCATCCCTTGACACACCATAGAGTCGTTCTAATCTCTGATTCCAACGTACAACTTGACGATTTCTATCCACAACAGCAAGACCATCACGGAGTGAGTCTATGATATTCTCGCTAAACTCACGTAGGCGGTTTAGCTCATCTGCTTTCGAACCAAGCTGTTGATAAAGTCTTCCATTTTCAAAAGCCGTAGCCACTTGACCCGCTACGGCCGCAAGTAGCGCTACATCTTCGCTGTTGAGTGATTCACCATGCTCTTTCCTGCCCAGGGCCATAACTGCGATCGTTCCTTCCTTCGATCTACATGGAACAAAGTAATGAAGCCCTAAGCCATGCCAGAACTCAATCTCACGATGCGAAAATCGCCGAAGAGACCTCGGATCGTCTAGATTCGCAGTCTGTCCAGCCAGTAAACGATTTCCGACATCCGAAGCATGAGATAACGATGGGAGCTTTTCACGATCAAACCCTTCGGAACGAATTACACCGAACCCCTCCTCATCACCAATTCCTGCTCCAGTTAACATGAGGGCCATTCGATCAACGACTAACGTTTCTCGAACACGGACAACCAGCCTTTCACTTAGACTGGCCAAATCTAGATCGCTGTTAAGCTCACGTGCAAATGCTACAAGCGCCTTTCTATAATCGTAACGATCCTTGTAATAGACCCGATCCAGCATGCCCTGAATAAAATTCTTGACCGGCAATGCCAGTAAAACCACCACTAAAGTTGCAAGAACAGCAATAATCGAATTGTGCTGTTCTTCTGAACCTCCGATAACATCAGAGTGCACCAGAGCACGAGCCAGACGGAATAGCACAGCATACATAACAGTAATCGCTGAGAGCGCTGCTACGTAAACCAGTGTTCGCTTAATAATCACTTCGACATCCATGAGTCGGTAACGCACGATGGCGGATGCGAAGGCGAGTGGAACCAAACCGAGCGGAAGAACTGTTAACTCTCCAAACGGCACTGGATTTTTACCGAGCACGTATGGGACGAGATAAAGTGACGTAAATGGAAGCGCTCCAAGACCAGCTCCTAAGGCTATCCAGCGAAGCTGTCGCTTGGCCGTCACAGAACGCACACGACCCAACGTACGAATTAAAACCGCTAACCCTCCGACGAGACAAACAGTCAAATAAAGCAACTCAAGACGGTCCAAAGTAACAAATACATCAGTAAAGAACTGTCCATCCGAAGACGCATCACCAAAGAATGCCACTCTCCAAACACCAAGAATCGCCGCTGGAAGATAGACAAGCGGTAGAACTTTTCGTCCAGTTGTGCTCCGAACCCAGGCATGAGGTCTTTCTGGGAACACTAATGAAAAATGCATGAACAATGGCGGGAGCAACAACAAAGAGATGACATCGGCCCAGTAAAGAATCCAGTCAAGCCGATCGAGACGACCGCTAAATGAGAACGAGAAAACTCCGAAGAAAGCCACACACAACCAGAAAAAGTGTAGCGTCGCTTGGTTTGAAGGTCGTCGAAGTCGAACTGAAAAACCTACTAAAAGCGTAAACATCCCAACAGCAGCCATTAAAAAATATAGGCTCGCACCACTCTGAACAATCGGCTGCAATTCAATCTGAAGAGATTCTTCAGCCCCCAATCTCATCACGGTATAAGTAAGTTGGGAACTCTGTTCCTTTTTATGAAGAGTTTGGAGAACATCAGCAACATTTCCGACAGGGTTTCCGTCGATTGCTACCAGCAGATCGTCGACTCGAAGACCAGCCCGTTCGCCTGCACCGTCTGAGGCAACCTCGCTGACGATTACGCCTTCAGGGGTCATTACCCAAAGGACACCATCTTCGACCTCATACCAGGTGGCGCGTAGCACAATATTGGCTACACCCAGGCACAACAATGCCATGACAATGCCACCCAAAAGAATCGTGGGCCAGAAGGGAATCAACCGCCGCAAGAAAGTCTGTTGAGACAAAACACTAACCAAATTTACTCACCGGAAATAAGGTCCCACAAACATAAAGGTAACTATTACGACTAGCATTTTTCAGACACTTTAATAAAAGAAGAATGAAACAAGTATCCAATAAAAACGATCACTGATCCATAAAAAAGGATTATCCAAAAATCAGAATAACCAGAAAAGTCTCAGTAATAAACTAATGATTCATTAGATTTTAGGGACCGTGAACAAACTAATCACAGCAAAGAAACGTGCTTCAGCAATACACGAAGACCACTAAAGAAACGATCCACTTCGGCGGCCAAACACCAGGAGGTGTATCAAAAAACTGGTGACGAGAACGAGTCATTATCTAACTTACAGAACAGAATCTGTAACAGTAAACTTTACGTTACGCTCGAGTGATATCCCAGAGTTCAGGTCCATAATCTTTATTTCCAGCCTGTAATGCCCAACAGGAAAATTCGAAAGGGACACAGATTGACCTGCAATAAGCTGATGTCCACCGTTGGGATCGAATTGTGAAGGCCAGGTTGCGGAGTTGAAAGTTTGAGAGTGGGTTTGATTAAAAAACTGCTCGATACCACTTGTTGTTCTATGAAATTTGTAGTCAATAACAACGTCTGGCCTTTCGTCGCTCCCCAGCTTTGGGTTGTAGACGAGGAATAAGATCGACAGATCTTCCGCCTTCGTGAATTCCGATTCGAACGCCGGAACAACCCGTAAAGCTCCGAAAGTATATGGCTCAGTTTTTTGATGCTCACGTTCTAAGGGCTCCTCAAGTGATTCGATACGCTTAGCCAAAATCAATGTACTCGTAGCCAGCTCATCCGCCCAATAGTTAGGGACGGTTAGAGTTTGTCGAATCAGCAACACTGTCGGAGCAGAAGTAACAGAACTATGCTGTAACAGTCCAATAAACACGTCGTATTCACCAGCTGGCACGGAAAACGCTCTCGTTACTTGATAGAAGCGTGAACCTCTATTACGAAGTCCGAAAAAATGTACGCTTTCGAAATCAAAATCGTTCTCAACTGTCTTTCCCTCTAAAGGTCGTCCTCCCGTAGCAACGTGTACCAAGCCATCTGAACGTGTAGAAGACCTTTCAGTAACTCGAATGTACAGCAAAGTCGGCAATGCTTCCATTTTGTCCAAAGGAATAGTCAGACGAAACGGCACATAAACATTTGATTCAAGCGTCTTTAAAAAATCATTACTCCATCCAACTTCCTTCTCATCCAGAGGTTGCTCTCCAACCATCGCACCATCGACGAGTTGAATCAGGGTTTTGATATCCTCTCTCTGGGACTCAGTGAAATTATCTTGGGCCGGGACAGCCAACACCGGAGAACCGACCAAAACTCCAAAAATAAAAAGGAACCAGAGCCTAAATAGACGAGTAGAATTGTGGGCCATTACTTAAGCAGGAAGTTGAAATGTGAAATTAGCTTTCCGATCATAGGCTAGGTGTTGTGAGTAAGTCAAACAATGAGAAAGCCGCTTAAATTATTGATAAGAAAAACTTTATTCTTTTTTTAGGCGCTATTGTCTGACTATACGCTAAACATGGTACCATCCAGAAGTTCCTACTGCGGCAATGGTCAATTCGGCCGATTCCAACACTTCATCGGCCATTCGACAGACTACTGAACACGTCCAGAAGCGACGTGCTGATTACCATATCCTGGGGACTGGATTAGGAGAGAAGCATATGAAAATGGAGATCGCTGGGGTCCATGGCAGAGAGATTATTGATTCTCGAGGTAACCCAACAGTCGAAGTCGATCTTAAACTCAAGTGTGGTTCCCTTGGACGAGCCTCAGTACCTTCAGGTGCCTCGACCGGTCAACGTGAGGCCTTGGAATTACGCGACGGTAATTCAGAGCGCTATAGTGGGAAAGGTGTTCTAACCGCCATCGACAACATCAACAAGGAGATCACGAGTAGCCTAGTTGGAAAAACATTCGGCCAAAGGGCGCTGGATGAACATCTTCTCAAACTTGATGGAACCCCTAATAAAGGGAGACTAGGCGCCAACGCAATCCTTGGAATATCTATGGCTGCAGCACGAGCTTTCGCGAATGCCTCAGGCCTTTCACTCTATTCGTACCTCAGCACACTGCTGCCCGCAAAAGTCACTGGAGAACAGGATCAATTTAAGCTACCAGTGCCCATGATGAACATCCTGAATGGTGGAGCACACGCAGATACAAATGTGGACTTCCAAGAATTCATGATCATGCCAGTTGGTGCATCCACCTTTACGGAAGCACTTCGCACTGGCTCTGAAATTTTCCACACTCTACGTACTATTCTTAAAAAACGAGGTCTAGCAACTGGTGTCGGAGATGAGGGCGGTTTTGCTCCAAATCTAGGTTCAAACAGAGAGGCTATTGAGATTGTCCTGGAAGCAATCGAACGTGCCGGCCAAAAGGCAGGAGATACTATCGTGCTCGCTCTTGATGTAGCTGCCAGTGAACTTTGGGATGATACAAATAAACACTACATCTTCAAAAAATCAGGCGCGCCGCCACGAACTTCAGATGAGATGATAAACCTCTATTCAGAATGGGTACGTGAGTACCCAATAGGATCAATCGAAGATGGTCTTGGAGAGGGAGACTGGGACGGATGGAAAAACCTTACTCTCGAACTCGGGAAACGTGTTCAACTCGTCGGAGACGATGTGTTCGTTACTAACCCGTCAATTCTAAGGCAAGGCATCGAAAAAGGTGTAGGTAACGCTTTATTGGTCAAGCTAAACCAAATAGGTTCAGTAACCGAAACTCTTGACGCAATCACAATGGCCCAAGAATCAGGTTACGCTACCGTTATATCTCATCGATCAGGAGAAACAGAAGATACAACGATAGCAGATCTCGCAGTAGCAACAAACGCTGGGCAAATCAAGACTGGGTCAATAAGTCGAACAGATCGCGTAGCTAAATACAACCAGCTACTTCGCCTAGAGGAAGGACTCGGCACAACGGGCCATTACGCGGGCCGTAGCGCAATTAAGCAAGTTGAAGTCTAAGCTGGAGAGATTCTATGAAACAGCCCCATGACTCTCGCCCTCCTCTTACTTTGGTAGTTCTCGATGGGTGGGGACTACGTTCCACGTCTGACCACAACGCCATCGCATTAGCCAGAACACCAACCTACGATAACCTGCTTGAGAGTTTTCCACATGCCTCTCTAATTACTTCAGGGGAAGCAGTGGGCTTACCAATTGGACAAATGGGAAATTCAGAAGTTGGTCATATGAACCTCGGCGCCGGTCGGGTCGTTTATCAGGATCTGACCAGGATCGATATGAGCATTCGTGAAGGAGAGTTCTTTAAAAACTCAACGCTCTCTGATGCAATGGATAGATGCCTCGATCACCAACGTTCTCTCCACCTTATCGGACTTGTTTCCGACGGTGGCGTGCACAGCCATGAAAATCACCTATACGAACTTCTAAAGATGGCTAAGAGACGTCGAGTGCCTCAAGTCTTCGTACACGTGATAACAGACGGTCGAGACACCCCCCCACTGGGCGGCCGTGACTACGTAGGCCAACTTGAGCAACTGATGTCCACTCTTGGAACTGGGCGCATCGCTACTGTAATCGGTCGCTACTTTGCCATGGACCGAGATAATCGATGGGAACGTACACAATTAGCATACGAAGCTATTACCAAAGGCCTGGGTAAACAGGGAGTGTCAGCTGGAAAGCTAATCGAAGAATCTTACGAAGCCGGCACAGGAGATGAATTCATAATTCCATCGGTTATTGTTGAACAGGATGGAAAACCAGTCGGTCCACTTCGAGAAGAAGACTCGGTTGTGTTCTTCAACTTCCGTGCAGATCGTGCACGTCAACTAACAGAAGCGGTCGCTTTCAAGGAGTTCGACAAATTCGATCGAATAGTGCACCCTCAGGTACACACGTCAACAATGACCAGCTACAATGCTAATTATGAACTTAAAGTCGCATTCGAACCACAAGTCTTCTCTTCGACCCTCGGTGAAGTACTTGGCAAACTAGGTCTCACCAATCTCAGACTCGCCGAAACTGAGAAGTACGCACACGTTACATATTTCTTCAACTGTGGGGAAGAACGACCACATCCGGGGGAAGAACGTGTACTCGTGCCTTCACCGAAAGTAGCAACCTATGATCTTCGACCAGCGATGAGTGCTGAAAACATTACATCAAAGCTGACAAATGACATCAAAACACGCGCTCATGATGTCACGATCTGCAACTTCGCCAACGCCGATATGGTAGGACACACGGGAAAACTAGATGCAGCAATACTAGCTGTTCAAACACTTGACCGCTGTCTCGCTGATATCGTTAAAACCGCCATCAGTGTGGGTAGCTCTGTACTCGTGACGGCAGACCATGGAAACGCAGAACAGATGTGGAACACAGAAAAGAACTGTCCGCACACAGCCCATACAGATAATCCTGTTCCTCTTATTCTCATTGGCCAGACACCAAGGGGTGAAGGCCTGAAAGATGGATCACTTCGTGACGTTGCCCCAACACTTCTTGGTATCCTTGGAATTAAGCCACCCGAGGAAATGACTGGGCGAGATCTTCGAACTTGGACAGAATAGCAGTTATAAAAACCCTGTTTTCTATTAAAACTTCTTCTGAAACTTACTCGACTCCTTCAGCAGGCTCATCAGCAGCAATTCGTAGTGAGCGAAGAAATCGTCGGTCGTTAGCATTCATCTCAAGTGTGTGACGTACAGTCAACCCATGGTTTTCCTTGTCCGAACGAAGCTCAGATAGATCAGCCTGGCTCGCAAAACCAATCTCTGCTTCAAGAGAAATATGCATTTCGTAGCCAGCAGCTCTAGCCTTCTCACGACACTCCTCTACTCTGTGATCGGCAGTTACTGCATCTGCTATGGCATCAGCCAGCTCTCGTGCCAAGTGATTCACAAAATTGTCCATGAGGTCTTTTTCTCCCTGCCACGAGGAACTTAACTATGTCGTGCATGATAAAACGAAATAATAATTACCACTTAAAGCCTTTTTTATCAATAACTTATAGAAATACAATTATTTCAATTCTATTCTCGCTCTTCAGTAAGTGTCAAGGTCGACATAGTTTCAAACACATAAAGAGCATTACCGCTTAAAGAAAAGTCCAGAAATGTAACCCGCGAACACGAATAAGATTTTATGATGCCGTACCCTTGCCATGGATTGCTACAATGGAACGTAGAATGTCTCCTTTAAAAGAAGAGTTGCTAGCTGCTGCATCAATTCCTTCTCCTGACAGGCTAAAAGTTTGGCAAGAAGGATTAGATCTAGGATTCCCTGGTGAGGAGCCCTATCTCAGAGGTATTCACCCAAGTATGTATCGGAGTCGGCTATGGTCGATGCGTCAGTACGCTGGTTTTGGATCTGCAGAAGAATCAAATCGTCGATATCAATATCTTCTCAAGCAAGGAGTCACAGGACTTAGCATCGCATTTGATCTTCCCACACAAATAGGATTCGACTCTGATCACCAATTGGCAGCAGGTGAAGTTGGAAGGGTCGGCGTGGCGATTGATTCACTTGATGACATGGTCACGCTCTTCAAGGACATCCCTCTTAATCGAGTGTCAACCTCTATGACGATCAACGCAACTGCTATCATCTTGCTCGCCCTTTACGTCGCAACCGCACGGCAGCAAGGCGTCCAGCCAACGAAACTCTCAGGCACTACACAAAACGACATTTTAAAAGAATATCTAGCACGCGGTACATTCATTTTCCCGCCACGTGAGTCACTTAGGATCGTAACAGATATCTTTGCTTACTGTGACAGAGAACTACCAGACTGGAATACGATCTCTATCAGTGGGTACCATATTCGTGAGGCAGGAGCAACTGCTGTACAAGAGATAGCATTCACATTCGCAGACGCTATTGCGTACGTGCAGTCAGCTGTCAATGCAGGCCTTGACGTCAATCACTTTGGACGCCGTCTTTCATTCTTTTTTTGTTCACACAACAATTTTCTAGAAGAAATAGCAAAGTTCCGTGCCGCGCGGCGCCTGTGGGCGAAAATTATGCGGGGCCGCTTCAACGCAACTCATCCTCGTGCCCTCCAGTTACGGTTCCATACACAAACAGCAGGAAGTACACTGAGCGCACAACAGCCAGACAACAACATAGTTCGAGTAACCTTACAAGCCTTAGCGGCAGTTCTTGGAGGAACCCAATCACTGCATTGCAACAGTCGTGATGAAGCTTTAGGACTACCTACCGAAGAATCCGCACAGATTGCGCTACGCACCCAACAAATTATCGCTTCCGAAACAAGAATCACTAATACGGTCGATCCGGTGGCCGGATCTTTTGCTATCGAACAACTTACGGACCATATTCAAGAAGAGGTTGAAATCTTACTGACTAAAATCGATCAGGAGGGAGGTACATTAGCGTCCATCGAAGCTGGCACGATGCAAAGACAGATACAAGAGTCTGCTTACACCGCTCAGCAGTCAATCGACACCGGTAAACAGACCGTGGTAGGCGTTAACCAGTTTGTCTCTGAAGAAGAAAATGGACGTATCGAAGCACTTCAAATTGATCCAGCAACTGAAAAACAACAAGTCGAACGGACCGTGAAAGTACGGAAGAGAAGAGACCAGAACACTTGGCGCCAAAGCTTAGAACGCGTGGCGGCAGCAGCACAAACCTCAGAAAATCTCGTGCCCCCAATTATAGATGCGGTAGAAGCTCAGGCCACCGTCGGAGAAATTTCTGATACTCTTCGAGGCGTCTTCGGAGAACATCGTGACCAAAATTTTTCATGAGCTCACTTGTAGAAACATTTCAAGTGATTGGAACTTCTCCGATTGGCGGAACCATCGGAACGTGAACTGTGACCAGCGAAGAATCTTGAGGAGGCGCTGGGAAGTTCGCCCATAATTCCAGACTTTCACCAGGACCAATTCGTGTAATTCCACTACTACACAAAGCCTTTCCATCGGACGCACGAAGAATGAAATACTTTTTCTGACGGAGAGCGTCTATCAAGTACACACCAGCCACCGTACCAACATCAGCATCCTCTTGAGCAAAGGCGTTACCAAACTCAATATATTCCCCAGAGTTAGACGTGTTCGAAAAAGAGAAGCGTAGTTTTAAAACGTTCGGACCAACATGTACTAATTCGAGAACATGTACAGTTAAGTTCGAAGCCTCGGCCGAATACTTAGAAGTAACATCGTGAGAAATGTCCGTCTCACCCGATTCTTTAGTTTTCGATTCGACAGACAACTGCTCGACATCTGCAACCTTGTTGGCTGATGTATCAGCCTCTGTCTGCTCACAACCTAAAGTGCCAAAAACGACTAGTGCGAGAACGAGGACAAAACTAATTTGATAAGAAAAACCTGTCCGGTCCACCAAGAGACTTAGCCTTCCTGCTCCTCATATTTCGCTTTGAGGTGCGCTACAACATCAGGATCGGCGAGCGTCGTTGTATCCCCAATTGCTTTACCTTCAGTAATATCACGTAACAACCGACGCATGATCTTTCCTGAACGTGTCTTGGGCAAACCATCAGCAAATTGAATCTTATCCGGCGAAGCATGGGGACCAATATCTGAACGAACCGCTTTCATGATCTCTCCTTTCATCTCATCGGTCTCGATCTGACCAGTCTTAAGCGTGACAAAGGCGTAGACTGCGTTTCCCTTGATCTCATGCGGATAGCCGCCGACCGCGGCCTCGGCCACCCCTGGGTACCGGCCTATGGCACCCTCGATCTCCGCCGTACCTAGGTTATGCCCTGACACAATGATGACATCGTCGACACGCCCAGTGATCCAGTAATAGCCATCCTTATCTCGTAGACAACCGTCTCCCGGAAAGTACTTACCGGGAAACTGTGCGAAATACGTGTCAAAGAAACGTTGGGGGTCCCCGTAGACACCACGCATCTGACCGGGCCAGGACTCTAGGATGCAGAGATTGCCACGCACGTCATTGCCCTCGAGGAGAGTACCTTCGTCATCGACCAGAGCCGGTTTGATCCCAAATAGCGGGTACGTCGCTGAACCCGGCTTGGTCGGCGTCGCTCCAGGCAAGGGTGAGATGAGGATGCCGCCGGTTTCGGTCTGCCACCAAGTGTCAACGAACGGACATCGCCCCTTGCCGATGATGGTGTGATACCAGTTCCACTCCGGTGACTTGATCGGCTCACCGACCGTTCCGAGTAATCGCAAGCTACTGAGGTCATATTTCGAAGGGTAATCGTCGCCCTCCTTCATCAGTGCCCGTAGGGCGGTCGGCGCCGTGTAGAGAATATTGACCTTGTGCTTCTCACAGATCTCCCAGAACCGACCCCAATCGGGATAGTTCGGAACCCCTTCATACATCATCGAAACAGCGCCATTCGCTAATGGACAGTACGTGATGTAGCTATGACCAGTCACCCAACCTATATCAGCCGTGCACCAATAGATGTCACCCGGCCGATAATCGAACACATAGTTAAAGGTGGTCGCAACGTACGTCATGTAACCACCGGTGGTGTGCAGAACTCCCTTAGGCTTTCCAGTCGACCCAGACGTATAGAGGATAAAGAGCGGGTCTTCAGCGTCCATCGGTTCTGGAACGCAGACGGAGTCGGCCGCGGCGAGTGCGACGTGCCACCACCCATCGCGCCCCTCGGTCATATCGACCTCGGCATCGATACGCTGAACAACAAGGATCTTCTCGATGCTTGGCGTCTGACCAACCGCCTGATCCACGTTCGCCTTCATCACGATGTCATGTTTTGTCCCACGTACACCGGTATTCTGCGTAATGATTACCTTACACGCCGAGTCGTTAATCCGTGTGACTAGGCTGTCGGCGGTGAACGCACCGAAAACGATAGAGTGCACGGCTCCGATCCTCGCACAGGCCAGCATCGCGATCACCAGTTCTGGGATCATCTGCATGTAAATACATACGCGATCGCCTTTAAAGACACCTAGATTCTTCAGAGCATTCCCGGCCTTTTGAACCTCAACCTGTAATTCTGCGTAGGTATAGGTTTTGCTCTCAGTTGGGTCATTCCCTTCCCAAAGGAGTGCCGTGTCACCACCGCGACCGGCCTCAACATGCCGATCGACGCAGTTGTAACATGCATTGAGCTGACCTCCGAGATACCATGCGATCTCTGCCTTGTGGTAGTCAGACTGCCGAACAGTGTGCCACTTCTTGATCCACGTAATTCGTTGTTCGGCCTGCTCTGCCCAAAACGCTTCGGGGTCATTCACGGAACGCTCATACATGGCACAGTACTCATCCATCGACGCAACTTGGGCGTTGGCGGCAAATTCCGCTGGTGGATTATGGACGGACACTTCGTCGAACGTGTCATCTTTATTCGCCACGGTCTTCTCCTATCCTGACGCTATCGAAGTCCTACAGCATACCCTTGAAGAAGCTGACAGTTGGGCCACCATGGAAAGTCGTAAACGGTAAAAATTTTGTAAAAACCTACAAGAAAGACCTGAGAAAAAGTTGGCTCTCAGACCAACTTCAGTCGTAATACTCACGACCAAGATGCGTGATTAGATCTTCTCCACGAAGATATCGCAGGGTGTTCTTCAGCTTCATAAGCTGAATAAATAAGTCGTGTTCGGGATAAAGCCCCTGAGCATGCATCGGACTCTTGAAATAGAAAGACAACCATTCCTGAATACCCATCAAACCAGCACGCTTCGCGAGGTCCAATAACAATACAAGATCAAGAACAATAGGAGCAGCTAAGATACTGTCTCGGCACAGAAAATTAATCTTAAGCTGCATTGGATAGCCGAGCCATCCGACCAAATCGATATTATCCCAACCTTCTTTGTTATCACCGCGCGGCGGGTAGTAATTGATTCTAACTATATGGGAAAGGTCGCGGTACAACTCAGGATAGAGATCGGGCTGGAGTACGTAATCTAGCACCGACTTTTTACTCTCCTCTTTAGTCTTAAACGAACCAGGATCGTCTAAAACCTCCCCATCACGGTTACCGAGGATGTTCGTAGAGTACCAACCATCCAAACCAAGCAAACAAGCTTAAAGCCCAGGCGCCATAAAGCTATTAATTATTGTATGCCCAGTTTTCAAATCTTTTCAAGCGATTGGTGCACCCGTCTGCATAGCCAATTCGGTTAGCGCAGGAATGTCTACACTAAGATTAGGCGCTGCATTCGCGTACGGCATCCCTTCCTTGAGCGCCGAGTACGCATAAACCATGCTCGACGAAATCTCCGGATCGTTACGTTCAAGGGCTGATTCGAATGCTTCGAGAGTAGCATGGGCTTCAGACGGAGCCATAAAAACCTCCGTTGAACCACACCAGATCATTACTGTCCTGTCGATACCATGAGTCTCTTTAAAACGCTGAATGTCGGCGCGGAGCTGATCAGACAGCTCACGCTTATTAGCACCACGCTTGAGGTGAGAACCTTCGAGACGTTTTACATAACGACGCTCAAAGACTGCGGGCCAGGGTTTTACCGACTCCAGTTCAGGACGTAGCTGCTCCAAAAGTTTCGGTTCTAACACACCAGCCGTGCTCGCTGCCTCGTAACAATCCTCATCAAAAATATCCCAGGCCCCGAACACAAGTTGGTCATGAGAAGCTAGTGGCCCGAAGTCCTTAATCTTTGGGGATCGGGCTTCATCCGGTTTACCGCGCCGCACTGTGCCCATCTGTGTTAGTGAACCTATAGGCTCAGCAAGGCCCTTTAGTACAGCGTGTACACCAGAAATAAAGGTTGTACTTACTGCCCCTAGTCCCACTAAGAGAACACCGAGCTTGCCTTCAGCTGACGAAATTTCGATTCGATTTTCCACGACTTAACTATATCATGACGTTAGAGTTGCACTCTCTTTGATACTAAGGATTCTATAAAGCATGTCGCTATTCAAAGATGTCTTTCGATCAGAACCCTACGCCCTCCATGTTTCTATGGCCGGTATTAAAATGGGCGATGCCTTCCTTCAACTAGGCTGCGGTGACGGACGCCTATTAGCAGCACTTGGCACCAAAGTCGGTTTGACTGGATCAGCGTGTGCAGTCGACGAATCCGTTGACCTTACAGAACGTGCACAAAAAAAAGCCCTGCACGAGGGAGCGCTGGTCGATGTAAAAGAAGCTCCACTCAACGCACTACCATATCCAGCTGAGACCTTCGATCTCATCATTGTTCGAGAACATCTCTCGAGCATGTCTCCAGAACGACGAGTCGGCTGTCTTCAAGAAGCATTTCGTGTACTGAGATCAGGTGGTCGTTGTATGGTAATTGAACCTGCACCGCGAGGCGGACTCGCGGCCATTCTTATCAAAAGGACCGTCGACCCTCATCACTCAACAGCCAAAGCGACCGAACGTGCTCTTGAGGCCGAAGGATTCAAAGGTATTCGACGCCTAGCAGAACGAGAAGGAACAGCATTCATTGAGGGCATAAAACCGCTGGAATAGTTTAGGAAGTTGAGATAAGTTAGATTAATAAATCCAGTGCCTGAAGGAGAAGGAAATGCGTCAGAGAAAAGAGAAAAATTCGGCTAGGGAGGAATTTTCACCAAAGCTGAAGACGCGGCTGGCAATCTGCCTAAGAAAATCGAATTACACAATTATGGCCGTTGCCGTAATGACCATAACAATTCTAGTCGGACTAGACATCCAAGCCCAGCATGGCCCACGCGGTGGACGAGGTCCAAGACAAGGCCGTATGGTTGCACCACTTGAAATTGATGGATTCATACGAAAGCTACGACATCTCGATCTGAGTGAAAATCAGCGCGGCCAAGTACGCACTCTCGTGAAAGATTACAGACAGAACGTTAAATCACTCGCCAAACAGCTTCGTCCAGCCAGAAAAGCACTGGCCAAATCTGTGATGTCCAGTACATTTAACGAAACATTAATTAGAGAGCGGTCCGCTAACGTAGCCGAAGCGGAAACAGAAATGGCAGTACTCCGTGGCCGAATTCACAACGACTTCATTCAACTACTAACACCTGAACAAGTTAAAAAGTCTCAAGAATTAAATACTAAGCGTGAATGGCGACATAAAAAACAGCGCGGACGATTCCAAAAACGTAACAGCCGTCCATAGAACAAAAGATCAAAAACCGTACCCTAAATCGATCGTCGCGAAGGGTCCAGTTTTTTTGATCAACCGTATCCAAATAACACAACCAAGTCCTCGAAGAAATCCCTTTCACTCAAGCTCTCTCATACTCCTCTACATTGGCAACTAACCGAGTTCGCCAGGCAATGGTATACTGAGGCTCCTGCCGGTGCGGTAACCCGAAACAGACCAAATTCAGTGGGTTCACAGCGTTGTGGCCACCAACCGGGTTTTCGGGTTTCTTCATCGGCCCCGAAGACAATCGCCGGTTCGTTATCGAATCGATACCCGTCATGTCACGTCTCTACTTGATCGATGGAAATTCACAGATGTACCGGGCGTACCACGCTATCCGGGACTTGACTGGACCAGATGGACGTTCGACCAACGCTATCTACGGATTTGTCACCATGCTCCGGAAGCTTATCTCGAAGCACAAACCTGATTACATCGCCGCCGCCTTCGATGTGGCTGGCCCAACTTTCCGCGCTGAGATAGAGGCCAGTTATAAAGCCAACCGACCGGAGATGCCAGAAGACTTGGTGGAGCAGGTGCCCCTAGTCCACGAGAGTTGTAGAGCGCTCGGAGTACCTGTACTAACATTAACCGGTTACGAAGCTGACGACCTCATTGGTACTCTCACCGAACGTGCAACTGAAAAAGGCATGAATGTCGTCATCGTAACCGGCGACAAAGACCTATTTCAACTCGTCTGCGACAGTGTCAAAGTCTACAACCCAAAGGACAACGGCACTTGGTACGACGCTGCAGAAGTTCAAAAAAAGTTTGGAGTTAAACCGAGTCAGGTCGTCGATGTTCTCGCACTCATGGGCGATGCTTCAGACAACATCAAAGGTGTTCCTGGCATCGGCGAAAAAGGTGCACGAGAGCTAATCACTAATTATGGTTCTCTCGAAGATCTCTTATCCAATATAGAACTTATAAAAAAGAAAAAACACCGAAATGCCCTTCTCGAACACGAGGATGACGCGCGTCTGAGTCAGGAGCTGGCAAGAATACAAACCGACGTCCCGCTCAAGTTTGACATGAAGACTTCTCTTTATGGCGGGGCAAAATCTGAAGAATGTTTCGAATTATTTTCATCGCTCGGTTTTCATTCATTACTTACAGATTTCGCACCCACAGCAGAAACGGTCACAAAAGACTATCAGTTGATCTGCTCAAAAAAAGACCTCCGTGACTTCGCTGTTCAACTTAGGACACATGGACAGTTTGCCATCCGGGTAATTTGTGACGCCCAAACTGCCATGAGAACAAACATCGTAGGGTTTTCGCTTTCAGACGGTACACACAGAGCCCGCTACATACCCCTAGGACAATCTATACTGGGTTCAAAATCACAACTGTCTCTATCGGAAGCGATAGAAATCCTAAAGCCAATTTTGGAAGACGAGTCAATTTCGAAACTAGGTCATGATCTGAAATTTGATTTCCTCGTGCTCGCTCGCCACGGAGTCAGGATCCGGGGAATCAAAGCAGACACAATGCTAGCCAGCTACATTTTCGATTCGACACAGTCAACACATCAACTCGAAAATGTCGTAATCAAGCATATAACCTATCGCCCTTTGAAAGAGGAGGACGTGTGTGGGCGAGGCACAAAGGCCATCAACCTAAGTCAGGTTCCTTCAGAAAACTTATTGGACTACGCGAGTGAACGATCCGACCTGGCTCTCCAGCTTGCAGAATGCCTTCATCCAAAATTAAAAGTTAAGCGCCTCGAACATCTCTACCACGACCTTGAAATCCCACTTATTTCTGTTCTGGCTGATATTCAAAGAGTAGGCGTACGAATCGATCCCATCTCGCTCGCGAGACAAGCAAAGCGCGTAGAAAAAGACCTCAGCGAATTAACTACTCAGATCTTCGAGATCTCTGGTGAGACATTCAACATCGGCTCACCGAAACAATTAGCAGAAATTCTCTTCGTGAAACTCAAGTTGCCGACCATCAAACGTACGGGGAAAACACGTTCCGCTTCCACTGCGGTTGACGTTCTCGAAGAACTCGCGTTAACACATGAACTACCGAAAAAGATTCTTGAGTGGCGAATCTTAAAAAAACTAAAGAGTACCTACATCGATGCTCTGCCTAAACTAATTAACCCAGATACCGACAGGATTCATACGTCCTTCAATCAGGCCGTAGCAACAACAGGTCGGCTAAGCAGTAGCGACCCTAACCTACAAAATATCCCAATACGAACGGAGCTTGGCCGTCAAATTCGTAGCGCATTTATTGCGGACCCGAATCACGTACTTATTTCAGCCGATTACTCACAAATCGAGCTTCGGGTCCTCGCTCATCTATCAAATGACTCAACTCTAATTGAGGCCTTCAAAACTGGGCAAGACATTCATGATCAAACCGCTTTTCGGATCTTCGGCACGGATAGTGGACTCAATAAGCATGAGCTCAGAAGACGCGCAAAAATCGTTAACTACGCACTGATCTACGGTAAAACCGCATTTACGTTAGCAAAAGACATCGGCGTGTCACAACAAGAGGCCCAGATATTTATAAATACTTATTTCGAAGGGTTTCCAGGAGTTCGGAAATTTATCGATACGACAGTGGCGAAAGCTCGAAAAGAAGGCGTGGTTACAACTATGTTCGGACGACGGAGACTTGTGCCTGAACTGAACAGTCGGAATGGTCAAATTCGAGCTGCGACTGAACGTGCCGCAGTTAACATGCCAATCCAAGGCACAGCTGCCGATATCTTAAAAATGGCTATGCTCTCTCTCCACCAAGATCTCAAAAAACGGGCTACCAAAGGACTCTCTGGCTGTATGATTCTCACAGTACATGACGAACTGCTTCTAGAGGTCAGAGAAAAAGAAGCTGAAGAAGTCGCCTCCATAGTCCGCACACGGATGGAAGAGGTAGTATCACTAAACGTACCCATGATCGTAAACGTCGGCATTGGTAAGAACTGGAAAGAAGCAAAAAGCTAATTGCTATAATCGTGCCGATGGCCATCCCGAACATAGTACCCCGAAAGGGGCATGCCATCTCGCGTCGAAACATCGACCCAGACGCCCTTAAAGTACTGTACCGGCTCCAACAGTCTGGCTATGTCGCCTACCTTGTGGGAGGAGGCGTACGGGACTTGTCACTAAACCGCCGGCCAAAAGATTTCGATATCGGAACCTCCGCTCATCCCTATCAAGTAAAACGTCTATTTCGGAATTGCTGGGTTATCGGCCGACGATTCCGCCTAGCTCACGTGAAGTTCGGAAACAAAATAATCGAAGTCGCAACATTCAGACGTCAGGTTACTGCTGACGCAGAATCAGTTGATACCAAAAGAGACCGAATAGAATCAAACAATACCGACACAAGAAACAAGGCCGAGTTAAAGCAAGCCTCCATATCCGCCAAACATCGTGATCCTGATCGCCTAATTCGCCGTGACAACACCTTCGGTACTCCCGCTGAAGATGCCTTCCGAAGAGATTTCACCATTAATGCACTTTTCTACGACATCGAAACATTCTCGGTAATTGATTACGTGAATGGCCTTGATGATCTAAAAGCCGGTGTTGTCCGATGCATCGGTGACCCCTCTGAGCGGTTTCTCGAAGATCCGGTAAGAATGCTCCGCGCCATAACATTTTCAGCTAGGCTCAATTTTACGATTGAACCAAAAACACTTCGTGGCATACGTCGCCACAAAAGAGAAATCTCGAAGAGTGCCCCTGCGAGACTTTTGGAAGAAATATACAAAATTCTACGCTCTGGCAATGCAGAGGCTACGTTTCTAAAACTTAAAGAAATAGGGTTACTTGAGCAAATCATTCCCGAACTGTCCAAAACTGATCAGGCCCCCTTACAAGCCTCGCTTGCACGTCTTGATTCTTATCGTCGTAAGTTCGAAACGGCACCAGAAACACTGAACAACAGCGTACTTCTCGGATCTTTAGTCGTACCGCTCGGTTTTACTGGAAAAAGACCTCCACGGAAAATTCGTGATGGTAAAAACCGACGCCCCCCCGTTGATATTGGCTTAAAATCACTTCCGGTTGCCAGACGAAATGCGGATCTTCTGTGCCAAATCCTTGGGTTACAGTCACGACTAAACGATCGAAACTCTTCGCCTCGCTCACGAAATGCCATCATTCATCGCACGGCCTTCCCTGATGCGTTAACTTGGTTCGAGATCCACGGAGAATTACCAGAACTGATATCTGACTGGCGACAGCTACTACCTAAACGAAAAGTCAAGCCCCGTACCGACCACCCAACTCGGCGTCGGCGTCGGAAGCGCTTACCGAAAACTAATTCTAAAAAGGATTAAGTTCTGGTTCTGTCAGGTGGCCAAAAGTATCGATGTAACACGTGTGAATGACAGTAAGACGCCGATCAAAGTCATTGCAAGGAAAACTAGAGCTAGTAGGTGAAGCGACGAACCTTCCTGACCAACATCATTGGGAATCATTAAGTGGGCGGCGCCCCACCCACCAACGAACCCTCCTAGGTGCGCCCAGTTATTCACCCCGGGGAATATAAATCCCATTACAAAAAGAACCACGGCCCACTGTGCAAACTGAGCTGTCATCATTGAAGCACCTCGTCGTCGACCGTAAACAATCAACGCCGCTAGAAGCCCAAAGATACTTCCTGATGCCCCAATCGTCGGGTTACCAGTCACAAAGTTTGACAGTAAAAATCCAGACACTCCTCCCACTTCAAACAGGATAAACGCACGCGCAGGTCCGTAAAGATCGGTCACAGTTGGCCCAAGATTTCGTATCCACATTACGTTAAAAACAATGTGGAGTAAGCTGCCATGGAGATAAATAGCTGTCAGAACAGTCCACCACCAACCAGCACTCCAGGCCACACCACCCGTCATTCCAAGCTGATATAACGCACGACTACCCGGAGAAAGGATCGACATCAACCCACTTGGATTCGTGATAGCTTCTGGCTGCAAAAGCAACGCTACCGTATACAAAACGATACAGCTGGTGGTAATGAGAGAGATCAGATCGAGATGCCGACCAAACAGCCGTTGCAGTAACGGCGTCCAGCCATAGAGCCCAGGACGCCAAGCTTCACAGAACGGACAGCGTGTCTCATGAACACTGATCAGCTTTCCGCAAGCAGGACATACCATCGAGCCTTGCGTCTGTCGCATAGTACTCGTTCAGACTCCACATCCACCGATAGCAGCTAGGAACGTCACATGCGGGCGTCGCAATCTACGCGAAACCACACATGACGATCCCATATTAATTCAGAGATGTCGTGGTGCTTGGCCGCTTGAAATCCTACGGTCGTGGGAGCGCGTCGTGTATTGTCCTGTAGGGCTTAGCGAGCTTAAACATGGTGAGCAGCTTAATGACGGGCCACGCCGTATCGTACTCGCTTCGCCTAAAACTAAACTTCGGACTCCGTGGGAAACCATGATGATTATTATGTAAACCCTCACCACCGGTGATAAGCGCTAGGAGCCTAATGTTCCTCGCCGTGTTCTCAAAGTTTTTATACCCAGTGTGGTGGCACAGTCCGTTAATTGAAGACGACAGAACAAAAATATACAGAACCAGATGAATCGAAGCCGCAAGAAGCCCCCATCCAATACCAAGGATCGCACAGAGACTGACTGTCCCAACAAGCGGGCCAACCCATCCGTAGTTAAACAGTCTCCGGTCCCAAGCATCGTCTTGAACATCCTTGGCATATTTCTCAACGACTTCTTTCTTTCTTGATTCACGAACATAGAAGTAAATATTGCCAAGCTGCACGGACCAAAAGCCCTCTAGGAGCGGACTATGTGGATCCCCTTCCTCATCCGTGAAAGAGTGATGTTTACGATGAACCGCTACCCACTCACGAGTCAGGATACCTGTTGTTAGCCAGAGCGAGAATCGAAAAAACCACGCAGCCGCCGGGTGTAAAACGATAGATTTATGCGCAACAGTTCGGTGTAAATAAATTGTCGTACCGAACGTCGCGAGCTGCGCAACAGCTGCCGCAACAACAAGACTAACAATAAGCTCGAAAAGCACTCATGGCCTCCACGTCAACAGGAACAAGAGACGACAAAACAAACCGCGAACGAACGTAAAAAAGCGCGGGTGAACTGTAGCACACGCAACACTAACCCGCAATAAAAATGAGACTGGATCTCATCTTTGACTTCACAGCCAGGTTACAAATATAACCTGCTACTGCGTAAATAAACGAATTTAACCCTGCTTTCTCTCAAATTCTTTCATGAAGTCTACAAGTGCATCAACACCACGTTCAGGGAAAGCATTGTAAATTGATGCACGCATACCTCCAACCGAACGATGCCCTTTCAAACCGTCTAGGCCCACCGACTCTGCCTCTTTGATGAACTTTTTTTCCAGATCTTCACTGGCAAGCCTGAACGTCACATTCATCAAAGACCTGCTGTCCTTCTCTGTCGTGCTTCGATAAAAACCCGTTCGGTCTATCTCGGCATATAGTTTGGCAGCCTTTCGTTGATTGATTGCAGCCCTTTCACTGAGACCACCGTTGGCAAGTAACCACTTCAACACAAGACCAATGACATATATCGGGAAAACAGATGGTGAATTGTAGAGCGACTTAGCCTCAGCGTGCGTTTTATAACTGAGCATCGACGGCAGCGTCGAAGGTCCCTTCTCAATAAGGTCGTCACGAATAATCACTAGCGTCGCACCAGAGGGTGCAAGGTTTTTCTGCGAACCCGCGTAAATCAAACCATACTTCTTGATATCTATTGGACTGTTAAAAATGTTAGAAGAAGCATCACTAATAAGCGGCACATCACCGACATCTGGAGGTTCTTTCCACTCGGTACCAGCAATCGTATTATTGGATGTCATATGAACATAGGCTGCACCTGATGTCAGATTAAGTTCAGACTGTTTGGGAATTCGGCCAAAATTATCAGATTCACTAGTCGCTGCGATATTGACTCCACCGACCCTTTTCGCTTCTTTCACGGCCTTTTTTGACCAGGAGCCGGTAACGATATAGTCCGCAGTAGTATCCGAGGACAACAAATTCATCGGCACCATTGAAAACTGTAGGCTCGCACCACCTTGGAGAAACAAGACTCGATAATTATCTGGAATCCCAGCTAACTTCCGCATGTCCGATTCTGCGGTGTTAATTACTTCATTAAAAACTTTCGACCGGTGACTAACCTCAAGAATCGACATCCCTACACCTGGTAACTCCATGAGATTACGTTGTGCCTCCAGGAGAACCGGCTCAGGCAACACCGCCGGCCCTGCCGAGAAATTATAGATACGAGTACTAGTCACCATAGAAAAATCCCTCCAAGAGCTAGACAAGATACTTCAGTACCGCAAAAAAGCAATAAGTTCTAGTTCTCTGAACCATAGTTAATCATGCATTAACAACATTGGGAGCTGCACCGGTCTCCTTGAACGTCTGAATAATCCGTACGGCTTCAGCGGCAACCGCCTCCTGTGCCTGATTAGTAGACGCACCGATATGGTGTGTACCATAAACGTTCGGTAGTTGGACGATAGTGTCCTCAAACTCACCTGTCGACGACGCAGGTTCGGCACTGTAGACATCGAGAGCCACGCGGACACTATTCTCCCGAACTACCGTCTCAAGAGCATTGTAATCAACGACCTCTCCTCGTGCGGTGTTAACAAAGAATGCACCAGGCCTTAACCGCGATAAAACTTCAGCACTCACTAGACCACGAGTATCCTTGCTGGCCGCCAAATGCACACTTAAAACATCGCAACTTTCAGCTACATCCGCGGGTGTTGACGCCAAGCTAATGTCCGTTACTTTTGAGCTCTGACTAATACCTAAGTCCTTGCTCTCCTCGATGGTCAGAGAGCGGCTCTGACCATCAAATCGCCGACTCCAGATAATTAGCGACATACCAAAGGCAATAGCTCGACTCGCCAGCTCTCGACCAATACTACCGATGCCAAGCAAGCCAAGCGTTTTACCGTATAGACCAGAAGCCTTTGAGAATTCTTTCTTATTCCACCGACCAGCCCGTAACTCAGCTACATTGTCAGGAATACGTCTATCAAGCGCGAGTATCAGTCCAAAGGCCAGTTCAGCAACAGCAATAGCATTCTTACCTGGACAGTTCGCTACCTGTACCCCTCGGCTCGAAGCGGCTGCAATATCTATCGTGTTGTAGCCTGCACCAGCCCGAACAACGAGCTTGAGATTGCCAGCACCGAGCATCTCGTCTGTCACCTTAGTCGAGCGAACGACTAAAACCTCGGCACCGCCATTACGAATCTCAGCGGTCAAGCTCTCCTCTTTAAGTTCGGGCTGCAACTGCACCTCACACCCAGATGCCTGCAAGCCTTGTACTCCACTTTTCTCAAACTTATCAGCTACCAAAACTTTCATAATAATTCCTCACAATTGCTCGTAATATTCAAACCAAAGCATCCCTAATTCAACACGCCCCCTACATATTTAAGAAGGACGATCTTTATACTCCCTATGACAGGAAAAAAGTTAATTAAATCTCATGAATAAGCAACCCATCACGTAACTTAGGTTCGAACCACGTAGATTTCGGAGGCATAATACCGTTTGCATCCGAAACAGAAAGCAAGTCCTCAATAGTAACAGGGAACATAGAAAAAGCCACAGCCGCTTCACCACTCTCGACGAGCTTCTCTAACTCTACCGCCCCCCGTACACCTCCGACAAAACCAATGCGCTTATCGGTCCGAACATCAGTAATCCCAAGGATCGGCTCAAGAAGTTTTTCCTGCAGCACACTTACATCAAGGCCGGCAGTCCCACCAATCACGACTTCACTTTTTGGTAATAACTGATGCCATGTCCCGTCGAGAAACATGGCGAGCTCTCCCTTTCTGATCGGGCTCGACGTCCCCTCATTCAACTCAAAAACCTCTCCCACACGTGCAAGGAACTCCTTACTGGAAAGTCCAGACAGATCTTTCACAATACGATTGTAAGGAAGAATCTGCATTTGATTTCCGGGGAAAGCGACCCCGAGAAAAGTATCGTAAGCGGCCACATTAGTACCATCAGACTCTCTCTCCCGAAGTTCCTGCCGCGCCCGTGCAGCACTGGCCGCTCGGTGGTGACCATCAGCGATGTATAGAGCCGGCACTTTGGAAAACGCTTGAACCAATCGCGTCGAAGCCTCGCTATCCAACCGCCAAATAGTGTGCTGAACACCATCCACGGCGACAAGATCGAAAAGCGGCGGTGTAGAAATTACGCGTGTTGCTTCATTATCGATCTCACTCGATGCTCGGTAAGTCAGGAAAACCGGCCCCGTTTGCGCACGCAACGAAACAATGTGACGCGTTCGATCGTCCTCCTTATCACGCCGAGTTCGCTCATGCTTCTTAATCAAGTCCTGATCGTAGTCATCGATCGAGTAGCAACCTACAACACCAATCTGCTCATGTGAGCCCATACGAAGTCGATAAAAGTAGAGCGACGGCGCCTCTTCAACAACCAGTGGTGCATCCTGCCGAAGCTTCACAAAATTGGTGGCGGCAGTTTCGTACACAGCATCGGAATATGGGTCAACTGATTCAGGGAGATCAATCTCAGATCGTGAAACATGGAGAAAGCTAAGCGGATTATCAACCGCAAGTTCAGCTGCTTCTTTCCTATTAACAACGTCATAGGGAACAGAAGCAACTTGATTGGCTACTTCGGGTGTGGGCCGAAGCGCACGGAACGGAACAATGTGTGCCATCTATAAGAATCCTCTTACCGGAACCAACTTGACGCCCCCACGTGGAGACCACCCTCAACAAGTTAACTGACTCTAACCATAGAGGATACATCAATGACAACCACTGCTTATCGTGATTCTCATAGTGCGACCCTCATAGTCTACGAAATAACGAGTATACTCTAACCTCTGCCCATTACCCCGTGTTCAATTTCTGTCCGACAGAGGCACTTGTATTGTAAATGTTTTATTACAACCGCAAGTATGGATTTACCGAAAGCCGCGTGTTCACCTCGACATGACTAACGCGCTACTCTGAGGAGAAAGCTCCATGAAAACTCAAAGGGAAATCCACAAAATTCTATTTCTCGCTGGCATGATTTTATTGACGGTGGGAGGCTCCTGGACCCAAACGTCCGAGTCGCCCTACGACATCGTTATTAAAAGCGGCATGGTCCTTGACGGCACCGGGAACCCTTTCTTTATTGCGGATATTGGAATCAAAGGCAAAAAAATCTCTCACATTGGAACAATCGATGCCAAGCAAGGCAAACACGTCATCGATGCCACTGGACGTTATGTCACACCAGGATTTATTGACATGCATTCACATTCTGCAAACTCCAGTGACGGAAAAATTTTACATCCAGAAGGAAGAAAAGCACATAACAGTGTCACCCAAGGCATCACAACTGAAACCGTCAACCCCTCCTTCCCCATTGGAGAGCACGTCCAAAAGTACCGCCAGGGTGGACACGCCCTAAATGAAGTTTTATCAGTCAGCTTTGGTCGGATTAGGGAACGTGTTGTCGGCAGAGACAACCGTCAACCAACTCAGGACGAACTCAGTCAAATGAAAGCCATGATGCAACAAGGCTTTTCAGAGGGTGCCCGTTACCTGTTCGTTAACCTCGAAAATGGAATACCTGATCGCTTCGCTGGCACAGATGAACTTACTGAAATGGCGAAGAAGGTAAAGGAGCTCGGGGGCTACTACGACACACATCAACGATCGGAAGGAATTACCCCTATCTGGTATAACCCAAGCGGGCAAGACCATAACCCAGCGAGCCATTCATCGGTCGTCGATGGTGTCGACGCAGTAAGGGAAACTGTTGCGATCGCCGAAAACTCTGGAGCTAAAGTTGTCGGCCATCACGTCAAGGTTAAGGGACCAAATTTTTGGGGGGCGAGCAGAGCTTACACATCGTTGATGGACCGGGCTAGAAGCCGGGGTGTTCAAGTATACTTCAGTATTTACGGCTACACGTCCTACGGAAATCATCCTAACGTTGCAGTTGTACCCAATTGGTCACTTGCCGACCCAAAAATTGATTCACGGCTACTTCGATGGGTCGAAAATCCCTATGCTGATGCTAGGGAAAACTTCATGCGTGTGTTAGATGACCCCGCTAAGAAAGCTAATCTAATCGTTGACATCGAGCACCAATTCACCAAGGCTGGTGGTCCTAATCACTTATTGCTTGTGGAGTACCCCGACAAACAATACACAGGAAAAACACTCCAACAAATCGCAGACATGCGTAACGAAGATCCCATCGACGCACTGATCTGGCTTCAGCTCAACGGTGAAAACCGACACGGAGGCGGTGGATTTCGAGCACTCGACACAAGCAACATCGATGTTGACCATTTCATCACAAAAGACT
This sequence comes from uncultured Vicinamibacterales bacterium, assembly GCA_964594555.1. Taxonomy (GTDB): domain Bacteria; phylum Acidobacteriota; class Vicinamibacteria; order Vicinamibacterales; family CAZQMT01; genus CAZQMT01. The sequence goes on along the minus strand of CAZQMT010000007.1, from coordinate 10,291 downwards.
ATGTAGCCTACGTGACTGATGGTGGAAATATTGTGCCAGAAGAGGGCTATCCGCACCCGCGCTACTACGGCATTTTCCCTAGATTTATTAGACGCTACGCCCTCGATCGTGGTGTAGTCGAACTCCCACACATGATTCGTGGAATGAGTTCCCTTGCAGCCCAGATTATCGGACTTAAAAACCGTGGGCTACTGCGCGAGGGATTCTACGCCGATATTAATGTTTTTAACCCAGTCACGATACGCGACTACTCAACCTATATGAAACCTCATCAGTTCAGCACTGGTTTTGAACAGGTTCTGATCAACGGCACATTCGTAGTCAAAGACAGTAAAAGAACCGGTGCCTTGCCTGGAGAAGTTCTCGTTGGTCCGCATACAAAGACCTCGTCTAAGAACACACCCTAGATGATGTTAATCGACAACACCACCTCTTGACGGTCCTCGCTACTCATCAATGCACATGAGGCGCAGGAACCTACCATCGAACAAGATCCTAATTCCTTAGTCACCTGATCGCCTTAGGGGCCTGTTGTCCCTCTGGCACGAGGCTCTTAAACGGTAAATTCTCCCTGATCGTGTCGAGTTCCTGATTGGCAGCCTCAACCGAGTTTGGGTTAGACAACAGTTGAATACCTGATAAAGCAAGTGTCTTAGCAGCGACAAGCATACCTTTCTGGCCAATGGTTGTCCCTCCCGATGCCACAATCTGCCAACTGTGTCCGGGGGTGCCTACTGGATAGCAAGCGCTCCGCATGCGTCCAACCGGTGTAAACCAACTAATATCTCCCTGATCATTTGACGCCACACCCTGTGAAGGCTCACTTGGAAGTGGCTCGATCTTCTCAGATAACGCTACGTCGAACGTCCGGCCAAGAGGCTCTTGTATCTTGGTCGCGAACGCTTTCTCTTCAGCCGTAAAGCTTGGAGCACCAACAATATTCAAATTGCTATCGACAATTTCTGCCAGAGTCCGGTTCGGCAAGATTTCGTGGGTTGCTGTAATGACTTCAACTTCCAATTCTGTCTGCGTCATCTTCGCCGCTCCCTCTGCGATTTCTACCACTCTGTCGAAATAAGTCTCCACGTCTAGATGTTTGTTCGCACGGACGTAGTACCAAACTTCAGCGTAAGCTGGAACAACATTAGGCTGACCGCCGCCATCAGTAATAACATAGTGCATTCGAGCATCTTCCTTAACATGCTCACGAAGCAAGTTAACACCAAAATTCATTGCTTCAACTGCGTCAAGTGCACTTCGACCTTCGTGAGGCGAAGTTGAAGCATGAGCAGTCAAGCCTCTAAACCGAAACTTCGCAGAAGCCAGAGCCTTAGAATAACCATACGAGGCTCCAGTACGATCACCCGGATGCCAAGAAAATACCGCGTCTAAATCTTCAAAGACACCAGCACGAGACATATAGATCTTTCCAATCAGAGTTTCTTCAGCGGGAGTGCCAAATAATCGCACAGTTCCAGGTAGCCCGTGCTTTTCCATCGCTTGTTTAACAGCAATCGCAGCAGCAGTACTAGCCGTACTGTACAAGTTGTGACCACATCCGTGACCGGCATCTACACCTGGACGGGGCTGGCGCTCAGGAACTGCATCTTGTGAAACTCCCGGCAGGGCATCGTACTCAGCCAAAAATCCGATGATGGGTTCTCCGCTACCATAACTCCCTATAAAGGCAGTTGGCATACCGGCAATCCCATCCTCAACCTCAAAACCATTCGCCAAAAGGAGCTCAGTTAGCCGAGCCATCGATAAAGTTTCCTTAAGGCCAACCTCCGAATACTCCCAAATGTCGTGTGAAACGCTGACTAGCTCTTGCTCATTCGACTCGATCCACTCCAGAGCTGTCTGCTTGGGTGCAGGAAGGTTTTGGCCGACAGCTGTCGGCACAACGATCAACAACGCGATCGCAGATACTCCAACGACACGTAAGGCATCTGAAAACCGAGAACGCCGACTACCAGTTTTCCGCACGGGACACCTCCAAATGGCAATGAACTTCCATTATACGACAAGCAACTCAACACAAAATCTATGAGTGAAACGAAATGGCGATTCAAATGATCGACACCACACACTATACGCTAGCCACCCATCTCAACCAGTTGGGCGTTTAGTCAAAAAGTCCCGACTGATTGCCGAATGCAGTGATGTTGAATCAAAGAGTCTCGATAAAGCTAAATCACGAACGGTCTCAAAGGCACCAAGATACGATGGGGGAATCGGTTCACCTGGTGGCATATTGCGATGCTCAGTAACTGGATTAACCCAAGCACCATTTTTCCTAACTCGGTAATCGAGATGAGGGCCTGTAGCCAACCCAGTTGAACCCACCCTGCCTATAAGACTCCCCTGAGCTACCCGTGTACCGCGACGAATTCCCTTTGCGATCGATGAAAGATGTAGATAGTAGGTTTCGTAGCCATTGGCATGCCTAATCCGAACCATTCGACCAGAACCTCCACTCATCCCGGCTGACACCACCACACCATTCGCTACGGTAACTACCGGTGAACCAGTAGGAGCCCTATAATCGACTCCCCAGTGAGGACGATAGGTGCGGAGAATTGGATGTAGGCGTCGGCGAGAAAAACCTGACGATATCTGAGGATTAAACTTAAGTGGAGAACTAAGGAAAAAACGCTTCAAAGATTTACCTTGTTCATCATAGTAGCCAGGAGATTCTCCTGGTACTTGGAAACGGAAAGCGTGAAACCGGCGTCCCTCATTCACGAACTCAGCAGCAAACACAGGCCCATAGCCAATAAATTCCCCTTCCCGATACACTGTTTCATAAAGCACTTGAAATTCATCACCACGACGTATACCACTATTGAAATCAATGTCTGCAGAAAAAACTTCAGCGAGATCCATGGCAAGTAACACATTCTCACCCGCTTCGTTGATGGCCGCGACCAAGGAGGACCTTTCAGCATCAATAACACCACGCAACGCGACAAGCCCTCGTTCTTTTTTGTAGAGTACGAGTTCGGCTTCAAAATTGTACGTATCCGAATCGAGTCCGGATACGCGAAGGAACTGGTCGTTATCGACTCGGTAGTGGAATTCCCTTAATAATCCATCCAGGCTCCTGACAAGTCGATAGGATTGACCAGCTCGTAAGCGTCTAGGATCAAATACCGGCCGAACGACCTCAATGAACTCATATATCACCGCTTGCGGCATACCCTCTGCTTCAAGCAACCCAGCCAAGGTTGAATTCCTCGGAACAAGACCTTCGGTTGATTGTGTGTCTGGGGCTAAAAAAATGTCTGCCCCGACAGAAGTAGGCGGAAGCTCCGGTGATTTTTTACATCCCCAGAGGCAAAACCCGAGCCCAACCAGGACAGATACAAAAAGGCAGAACCTTCCAGCACTCATGATCGGAGAGTGAGTCTAGCACGCACTAAACATAGCAGTCTACGAAGACTCGGACTGCAAATCAGAAGAAAAATTTTGAGCATCGTTTTACAACCGTAAGTGAACTGACTTCTCTCTACTAAGGCCTCTAAACAAGCATGAACCTTTTGAGTAACCTCGTAATCCCTTCGGCAAAATCTTCAGGCTTTGTCAACAGGCTGACCACAACAAAGGACTCTGTTGTGAAATCAAAAAAGTAACCAGGATGCACGAGCACATGATCAAACTCTAAAAGCTCGATTGCCAGCATTTCTTCGGTCTTTGTCGATGGAACCTGAATGGTAGCCATCCAGCCGCCCTCTAGCTCCAACACCTGACATGCTGGATAAGTCCTTATCTTCTCCAAAAGCGTCGTGTGATTTTCAGCCACACGAGAAGCAATCTTTTGTCTAGTCTCGTCGGCAAGTTTCAGCAACCCAGGCACTGCATACTGAATAGCATTCGAGACCGACAAATAGGTGTCACAGATTAACTCGAGGCGGGCCAACGCATCTTCAACTTCCACCTCGGGCCCACCGACAGCCATCCAACTAAGTTTAGCGCCTGGCAAACCAACAGACTTGGATAAACCTCCCAAACTAAAAGCAAGAACCTCTTTTTGATCCAAAACACTAGGCCCACGCTTACCATCGTACGGAAGAGGATAATCCGCAAAAATTTCATCGCCAATCAATACTAGATTGTACCGGTGACACAGCGAGATAAGCGTCTCGAGCTCATGTGATTTAATAAACGAACCAGTAGGATTATTCGGACTCACTATCACAACTGCACGCGTGTCCTTTGTAACACTCTTTGCCAGACTCTCTAAGTCAATTGACCATTCGCCATGGTAGTACAGCTGGTAAGGAATCCCCTTTACTGCATCAAGTCTCGTAAGATATTCGAGCAGCGGATAACCGGGGCGAGGAATTAAAACCGATTCACCTGGATCACAAATCAGCTTAAATAAAAATGAGTAAGACTCGCTCGTACTCGCAGTTAAGATGATTCGATGTGGCTCGCTAAGAATATTCCGTCGAGCAAAATCCTTAGCCACTGCCTCTCGTGCCGCGGACAAACCAAATGGGTGAGGCAAGTACGGACGTCTAAGAATGGCCTCAAACTCTTCGGACGACCCCAAAGGGTAATCCAAGCTGACCAACGAAGGATTGGATTGGGTTAAATCAAAGAGCTTAATGCTTTGAGCCTGAAGTAATCTAAGTCGCTCGGTTAGGCGATTTATCGAAACATTAAGAGGTAATCGCCGAGAAAACATTTATGCCCGAAGGATCTCTTGGTTAATTTGCTAAAGAAGCCCCATTTGCAACTTAGCTTCCTCAGACATTTTTTCCATTGTCCAAGTCGGCTCCCAGACAACATCAACCTTGGCTGAAGCGACTCCTGATACTTCCCGTACTCTTCGCTCAACCTCTAAAGGAAGTGACTGTGCCGAAGGACATGCGGGAGATGTCAGGGTCATATTGATCTGGACAACATTCTCAGAATTAACATCGATGTCATAAATTAAACCCAGTTCATAGATATTGACAGGAATCTCAGGGTCATAAACTTTCGAAATCGCCTCTATGATGAGCGGCTTCAATTCAAGCGTCTTGAGAGGATCGGTCTGCATATGAAATACACCTAGAAATTATGTCCGGCAGTTTAAAAACGTCTGACTACTCAGTTGATACAACATCTTGATCGGACTGAAGGGCTGCTTGCAGTGTGTGCCACGCCAAAGTCGCGCACTTAACTCTCACCGGAAATTCGTATACTCCCGAAAAGATTGAGAGCTTACCAAGCCTCTCAACATCAACGTCACTTATCGACTTACCAGTCACCATGTCATGGAATCCCGAAAACAGCAACTTCACCTTTTCAATCGTCTTACCTTTTACCGCGTCCGTCATTAGAGAAGCCGATGCCGTAGAAATTGCACATCCAGAACCCTGAAAACCTATATCCTCAATAACGTCATCTTCAAGTCGGACATAAAGCGTCAGATGGTCACCACAGAGCGGATTACGTCCCTCAACCTTCCGAGACGAAATATCGAGTCGACGAAAGTTACGAGGGCGGCGGTTATGGTCAAGAATAACCTCCTGATACAAATCACCAAGACTAGACATCAGACAAAAACCTCACGAACCCGATGCAAGGCCGAGACCAATCTATCGACCTCCTCACGTGTATTATAAAAGGCAAATGAGGCGCGAACAGTGGCTGCCAAGCCGACCCTTTCCATCAAGGGTTGTCCGCAGTGATGTCCTGTGCGAACCGCGATACCGTCTTGATCGAGAATGGTACCTACATCATGCGGATGAACATCATCCATAACAAATGATAGTACACTGGCCTTTGCTTCGGCAGTTCCGATAATTCTAACTCCCTCAACAGCTCCAACAGTCTCGGTTGCATAGTTCATCAAGCTATCTTTATGGGCCGCGATCTTTTCAAGACCAAGCTTCGTTACATAGTCGATAGCCGTTCCAAGCCCGATTACACCGGCAATATTCGGAGTACCCGCCTCAAATTTATATGGCAGCGCGTTGTAAACAGTACGATCGAAGCTCACCGAACTAATCATTTCACCGCCACCCTGATAAGGCGGTAACGATTCAAGTAATGATTCTTTGCCATAAAGTACACCTACTCCTGTGGGACCGAATAACTTATGGCTCGAAAATACATAAAAGTCACAGTCCAAAGCTTGAACGTCAACCTTTACATGCGATACAGCTTGCGCACCATCGATGAGAACAGGGACTCCTCGAGCATGAGCACGGACAATCACCTCGCGAATAGGATTAATCGTACCAATCACATTCGACAGGTGAACAAGTGATACGAGCCGTGTCCGCTCATTGAAAAGCTTATTGTACTCATCGAGTAAGAGCTCGCCATCATCATTTATAGGGATCACACGTAAGACCACCCCACGGGTATCTCGAAGCATTTGCCAAGGGACAATGTTCGAGTGATGTTCCATAGTCGAAATAATGATCTCATCACCAGGCTGTAACCGCTGTCCCATGACCTGGGCCACCAGGTTGATTCCCTCGGTAGCACCTCTGACGAATATAATCTCCCTCGATTCGTTCGCATTTAGAAATTCACGGGTCTTTTCACGCGAACCTTCATAGGCAGCCGTCGCCCGTTCGCTGAGGGCATGAACGCCACGGTGTACATTGGCGTTATCTTCAGAGTAATAACGGGAGAGAGCTTCGATTACAGCTGTTGATTTTTGGGTGGTCGCAGCGTTGTCAAGATACACTAAAGGCCTGCCGTTGACCATCTGAGACAGCGCTGGAAAATCCCTTCTAATCCGAGGAAGGTCAAAAAACTCAGGAGAGAGATTCTGAGTTGTCAACCCAGAGGGTGGCCCAATCATGAACCCTCCTTATTCAAGTTCCCCTCAACCGGACGAACTTCGCCAATAAGAGTTTTGGGAAGCTGCTCAACAACCTGACTATGGAGATGCGCTCTCAACTCATCAACGCTCACCTTATCGATGACATCGCGTGCGAACGCATGTATTAGGAGGCTCGCTGCATCTTGTTGACTGATACCTCGTGCACGCAGATAGAACAACGCCTCATCGTCTAGCTGCCCAATCGTTGCACCGTGAGTGCACTTAACATCATCGGCAAAAATCTCTAATTGCGGTTTGGTGTTAATTTGCGCATTGTCCGAAAGCAGTAACGCCTTGTTCGTCTGTTTTGCATCAGTTTTCTGAGCATCCGGGCGAACAATTATCTTGCCGTTGAACACACCCCGAGCAAAACCACTCAAAATACCCTTGTATACTTCGTGGCTTTCGCAATGCGGCTCTGCGTGATCAATTGTCGTGTGGTTATCGACCAACCTATTGCCATCCGCAAGATAGAGGCCATTCAGCGTACATGAACCGCCTTCACCTCCCAGTCTCGCTATGACGTCGTTTCGTGCCACCGACCCACCGAGAGTAATCGAATGCGAAGAAAAATTGCTATTCCGATCAAGTTCCACATACATTTCACCAATATGGAAGTCCTTAAAATCTTCTCGCTGCACCTTGTAATGGTCTACAACTGCGTTTTGACCGAGAACCACTTCCGTTACAGCATTAGTGAGCGAGCTAACCCCTGATGGACTGACATACGTCTCAACAACGCGTACTTGACTATTTTGTTCCGCCACGACAAGTACTCGAGGATGCGCCATGCGGGCTTGGTCGTAGCCCGTTCCCACAAAAACTAAATGGATCGTTTCCTCGATGACCCCATGAGCTGGAATATAAATGAAAGCACCATCATGTACAAACGCCGTGTTCAAAGCACTAAAAGCATTTAAATTCGATCTCGCCGACTGACCCAAGTACTGCTCGACTATGTCCGGTGTTGATTTGAACGCTCCCGCGAGGTCGGTTACACGAATACCACCGTCAGAAACTAACCCATGAGACAATGCAGGAACAAAACGCCCGCCCACAAACACAAGTCGAGGACCTTTCGAATCTGGAAGTCCAAAACTCTCTAGTAAATCTGGCTTGGGCTCGGAAACCGCACCCAAATCCCAAGCTGGAGCAAATGTCGTGGCTGCGATAGGGGCCACGTTAGTAAATCTCCATTCTTCATCTCTGGTCGTAGGAAAACCACGACCCACAAAGTCATCGATCCCGCTCCGGCGCAACTTCCGTAGCCAATCAGGAGAAACCCCTCCCCTCTCGTGTTCGTGCCGTTCATAGTGCGAGAGATAGTGGTCTGACCACTCAAGATCGGGAGTCATGAACTCTCCTCCTCACTCACCAACCGGTTAGACATTTTCCTCTGTCCAACGGTAACCTTTCTCTTCCAACTCGAGCGCTAAATCCTTACCACCAGACTTCACAACGCGGCCAGCCGACAGTACATGGACGTAATCCGGCACGATGTAATTGAGAAGCCGCTGGTAATGAGTAACAACGACAATGGCGCGTTCTTGGCTTCGCATAGCATTTACACCATTAGCCACAATCTTGAGAGCATCTATGTCGAGTCCAGAATCGGTCTCGTCGAGAATGGCAAGTTTAGGTTCTAGGACAGCCATTTGGAAAATTTCGTTCCGCTTCTTCTCTCCACCAGAAAACCCTTCGTTAACCTGACGCTCAAGTAAGCTCGCATCCATTTCGAGGAGTTCGATCCTTTCACGAACAAGCTTCATAAACTCAAATGCGTCAAGCTCTGGCTCGCCACGATGCTTCCGAATTTCGTTCAGCGCAGCCTTGAGAAAATAAGAATTATTAACGCCTGGAATTTCTACCGGATACTGGAACGCCAAAAATATCCCTTCACGCGCGCGCGCCTCCGGTTCCATGTCCAATAAGTCCTGATTGTCATAGCGAACATGTCCAGAAGTTACCGTGTAGGCATCACGACCAGCTAATATACCTGCCAGTGTACTTTTCCCAGATCCGTTCGGCCCCATGATCGCGTGAACCTCCCCAGATTTCACGGTGAGGTTAACTCCGCGGAGAATCTCATTATCAGCGACCTGCGCGTGCAGGTTTTCAATCTCGAGCATTATCTAATTCCCCTGATGTAATCTGACTAAGTGATAAATAGGCTGGCAAAACCTGACACCCCCACACCCCCCGAGCAACATCTGCGACAAACACTAGTGTGGGTACTAATTACCCGACGCTACCTTCAAGACTGACACCGAGGAGCTTCTGGGCTTCCACCGCAAATTCCATTGGTAATTCACGAAAGACCTGTTTGCAGAAGCCATTTACAATCATGTTAACAGCGTCCTCAGTAGAAATACCGCGTTGTTGGCAGTAGAAAATCTGATCTTCACCAATCTTGGAAGTCGACGCTTCATGCTCAACCTGAGCAGATGTGTTTTTAATATCCAAGTAGGGAAAGGTGTGCGCACCACACTTGTCACCTATCAGTAAGGAGTCACACTGAGAATAGTTCCTCGAACCTTTTGCCCCTTTACCAATTCGAACCAAACCGCGGTAGGTGTTCTGCCCGCGCCCGGCCGAAATACCTTTTGAAATAATCGTACTCTTCGTATTTTTTCCCAAATGAATCATCTTGGTACCAGTATCAGCCTGCTGCCGGTTATTACTCACCGCTACAGAATAAAACTCACCAATCGAATTATCGCCTTGTAAGATACAACTCGGGTATTTCCATGTAATGGAAGAACCTGTTTCAACCTGCGTCCATGTGATCTTCGAGTTCACTCCGAGACATTTTCCTCGCTTGGTGACAAAGTTATAGATTCCCCCCTTGCCATTTTTGTCTCCCGGATACCAATTTTGAACTGTTGAATACTTAATCGTTGCATTGTCCAAAGCGACAAGCTCGACAACAGCAGCATGCAACTGGTTCGTGTCGCGCATAGGTGCTGTACAACCTTCGAGATAACTAACCACAGCACCTTCATCAGCAACGATCAATGTTCGTTCAAATTGTCCCGTGTCCATCGCATTGATACGGAAATAGGTCGACAGCTCCATCGGGCATTTAACGCCTTTCGGGATGTAGCAAAAAGACCCGTCACTAAAAACTGCCGAGTTAAGAGCAGCATAAAAATTGTCAGAGTGTGGCACAACCGAACCAAGATATCGGCGCACTAAATCTGGATGGTTTTTTACAGCTTCTGAGAATGATGAAAAGATAATACCGAGCTCTGCCAATTTATCCTTAAACGTGGTTGCCACAGAAACACTATCGAAAACTGCATCAACAGCGACCCCAGACAGGGCCTTCTGCTCCTCAAGTGGAATTCCCAGTTTCTTAAACGTTGACAGAATTTCTGGATCAACCTCGTCGAGACTTTTTAGTGTCTGTTTCTTCTTAGGAGCCGCGTAGTAAATAATATTCTGGTAGTCGATCGGCGGATA
>CAZQMT010000006.1:41427-42117 GCA_964594555.1 uncultured Vicinamibacterales bacterium | reverse complement strand
ATCGCGTAGCGGATTGCTAATGGAGCACCCGCGGCGAGCTCTACAGCCAATGACCGCGATTCCGACATCAATGAGTCAAAAGGGAACACTCGATTAACGAGACCAATTTTACAGGCCTCTTCAGCATCGACCTGTCGGCCACGAAGAATCATTTCCATAGCGCGACCTTTTCCCACAAGCCTCGCTAAACGCTGGGTTCCGCCGTATCCAGGAATGATACCAAGCTTTACTTCGGGTAATCCAAGGACTGCCGAATCAGCTGCTAGGCGTAAATTACAAGCCATGGCCAGCTCACATCCTCCACCCAATGCGAAACCGTTAATAGCAGCGATAACGGGCTTCCCCATCTGTTCGATCGCATTGAATATCGACTGTCCACGTACGGCGTAAGCGTGAGCTTCTGAAGAGGAACATGCGGACAACTCATTGATATCAGCACCAGCCACAAATGCACGATCCCCTACTCCAGTTATAACAACCGCACGCACCGTTTCATCAGACTTGAGCCTATGGATAATTCGACCTAGAGCATCAATAATACGACCGTTGAGCGCATTAAGAACCTTCGGACGATTGATGGTTACAACCGCAACGGCGTTATCAATTTCTACAAGTAGCTCCGAATGCGCTTCAGATTTATCAGAAGGCAAGTCTGCTCTCATCTTCCTGTCCCTGAGAATTCAAGCAAGG